>CAMWRB010000094.1 GCA_947176545.1 uncultured Porphyromonadaceae bacterium | reverse complement strand
GGGCATCATCAATAGAGAGTCCTTTCAGGTTATTCCAAAAAGCAGACCCGGTTTCGAGGGTGTCCTCCGGCATGGGGACAATCGGTAAATCCTGTAAAATAATCATATTCTTGTTTTTACGATGAGTATACTAATTAATCCCTGTCAGGAAACTCACTCTGACGTGAAATACGCTTATACCAGTCCGTCTGCTGATAATATGCGTCCTTCTCAGTGTTTTCGTTTTTAAAATAATGAACGGAAAGGCCGCTGAAATAATCCAAGGAGAGTGGAGAGCGGTTAAAATTTATATCTGCAGACTGCTTGAATACAACAAGCTTGCTCAATGCTGCATTTAGTTGGATGTCATCAAAAGCAGACATTGAAGAATCGAAAACCGATGTACTCCATTTTTCAGGAGTCTCAATCATTTTCGACTTTAGATATTGACCGAAATCATAGAAGTCATAGCCCTGACGGCCATAGTTCTGCATGAAAACTACAGGAGCCGGCTCAAGATTAAAACGTTCGGCGGCAACTTCTGCAACACCTTCCACCTGCGACAAATCATACACACCTACCGTTACGGCAAGTTGCTGATTTATATAATAATCTGAAAATGCCTTTGCTGCTCCCTTTAAGTCCGGTTGCTCGTTTACAAGATAAGGCATAGTGAGTGTGTACTGCATACCGTCTCCCCATACTTCAGTGCAATAGGCAACCATATAATCCGCCTTGTCCCGCAACTGATAAACTGTCTCTATACCGCCCATATAGCAACAATCGAACCAGATATAATGAAAAATATCTTCGGGAACAGCCTCTGCCAACTCTATGATATCACATTGGTCAACTGTTCCGTTATATGAATCATATCCAAACGATTTATATACACCTCCCCTGCCGGATTGAGATACCTCTGACTGATTTACTTTATGGTCACTGAAGTATGGAGTCCATCCGGTGCCATGCGACCAAAATATCAGACCGTACGTGTCGGCTGGCGAAAGATGCAGATAATCTTCGATGACACCCCGGATACGTCTGGGGTCAGTAGAATACTGAGAACGGTCATAATCTTTCCTTTTGACCAATTTATATATGCCGGAAGTCTTGTCATACTCCGTTTGATATAATGCAGGAGCTTGATTATTAGTCAAATAATAGACGAATATGTCATTATTGAATAAATCTAATTCCGGAGCGACCCTTAATATTTCATTTATATCTGACTGCAATGATGATGATAGATTGTTGGAAGCAACAGCATATAATAATACAGATGACTTAACAATGGCCGGTTTCTCAGGCTCAGGCTCAGGCTTAGGCTCATCATGTCTTGCACAAGAGGATATTAATCCGAAAATAACCAATGAACAAGTAAGGCATAAAGTATGCAAAAAGTATTTATTTACGAAAGATGGTTTAAACATATCTTTTATAAAAGCAAAAATTTAATTCACAATGCAGCAGAGCAGTGAATACGGCTCTTAAAAAGTAAAGGTACAAAAAAAACGTTGAATGATACCTATATCATATCCTAATAGTGTTAAAAATTTATAATATTCTACACCTTTTCGATATTATGATGTACCGTTACAAATAGCTGATGACAAATTGTGTCTTTGCTGACTCCCTATATTCTCAAATAAACCTATATACTCACTCAAATAAACCTATGCACATAAACCTATGCACACAATTTCTTTATGGAATGTAAAGCGGGCATTATGTCATTCCATTCAAAACTATTGGAATTGAATATTGTTAAAGAAATATAAAAATAGATATTTTTATGAAGAAATCTCTTATCTGGCTGTTGACAGCTGTCATGGCGATTACATTTGCTTCCCTTCTATATTTTCAAATTACTTATTTGGAAAATATTGTCAGTATGCGCGAGAATCAGTTCACTGAGAGTGTGATTCGCTCTCTTCACTCTACGGTTGAGGAGCTGGAACGAACTGAAACGTTATATTATCTTGAGAATGATGTCAATGCCCTGGACACATCATTATTTTCTGATAAAGAGGGAAACAGTTATCCGGCATATAACATGGTTGACAAAGAGACAAGTTCACGTAGCTTGTCACATCTGTATACTCCTACCGCCGGTTATAATGTCAGCCAGAGATACAGGGCAATGCAGGAATCCTTACGCAACAATTATTTATATCAGCGAGGACTGCTCAATGAAGTGGTATTAAATATAATGCGCACTTCGAGCAACCGTGCTATCAACGAAAGGGCGGATTCAACAATGGTGAGACAGATTTTGACGGAGAAATTGGCCTCTAATGGTGTGACCGTACCGTTTGTTTTTTCTATTACAACTAAAGAAAATACCACAATTTACCAGACAAGGGGATATATCTCCACCGGCCTTGAAAAGTACACGACTCCCCTGTTTCCACACACTGACAACAGGTATATGCTGAATGTGGAGTTTCCGACCAAGAATAAGTATATTTTTTCCTCTGTCAGATTTATTATTCCTACCCTGGCATTAACTTTAATGCTTTTAGTAATCTTCGTCTATACCATCTCAGTGGTCTTCAAACAAAAGAAATTGACAGAGATGAAGGCGGACTTTATCAATAACATGACCCATGAGTTCAAAACCCCCATATCCACTATATCTCTGGCTGCTCAGATGTTAAATGATGACTCTATGCTTAAATCACCGACAACACTCAAACATATCTCCAGAATCATAAATGATGAGTCTAAAAGACTTAGATTTCAGGTAGAGAAGGTGTTGCAGTTGTCAATGTTTGATAATGCGGGAGGGTCACTTAATTTTACCACCGTCGATGTTAATGAGATTATCAATAATATAGTCAATACACATAAGCTTAAAGTCGAAAAACTCGGAGGAGATATAACAGTGCGACTTAATGCCGAGAATAGTGAAGTGTACGTCGATGAGATGCACTTCACCAATGTTATATTCAATCTGCTGGATAACGCTGTCAAGTATATGAAGAAAGACACTGAACCTCATCTTATGGTGTCGACCCGGAATATTTCGGGCGATAAGATAGAGATAAGAGTGCGCGACAACGGTATCGGGATACGAAAAGAGGACCTGAAACGTATATTCGATAAATTTTATCGCGTAAGTACAGGTAATCTGCATGATGTCAAAGGTTTCGGTTTAGGTTTGGCATACGTAAAGAAGATGGTCACGATTTTCGGCGGGAGTATAATCGTGGAAAGTGACCCGGGCAAATGGTCTGAATTTATTATCGAGTTGCCCATAGTATCCGGGTCAATTCAGGACTGAACCGATATATCAGTAACATGTGTGATAAGACAACTTATACGAGCCTGCAAGAAATGTTAAGTATTATTAAACTTATAGGCTTAATAAGTGTTAAGAGAATATAAAAGGATTGTAATATGGATAACAAGGTTAAAATATTGCTGTGTGAGGATGATGAAAATCTCGGCACATTGCTAAGAGAATTTTTACAGGCGAAAGGCTTTAATGCAGATTTATGTCCTGACGGTGAGAAGGGCTACAAGGCATTTTTGCAAAATCAATATGATTTATGTGTTCTTGATGTAATGATGCCTAAGAAGGATGGCTTCTCGTTAGCTCAGGATATCCGGAATGTAAATTCGGAAATACCCATTATATTCCTGACGGCTAAAAACATAAAGGATGACGTGCTTGAAGGTTTCAAGATAGGAGCCGATGATTACATTACCAAGCCGTTCTCCATGGAGGAACTGGTATTCCGAATCGGAGCGATATTACGCCGTGTAAAAGGCAAAAGAGAGCAAGAAGTGACCTCATATAAGTTAGGGAAATATACATTTGACACTCAAAAGCAGGTTCTCCTCGATGGTGATAAGGTCATTAAGCTCACTACCAAAGAGTCCGAACTTCTTGCGCTACTCTGCCATAATATCAACGACGTTTTGGAGCGTAACTTCGCTCTCAAGACTATTTGGGTTGATGATAACTATTTTAACGCCCGTAGCATGGATGTATATATTACGAAGCTGCGTAAATTGCTGAAGGATGACCCGAATATCGAGATTATCAATATACATGGTAAAGGGTATAAACTTGTAGCACCCACTTCTGAAGAGAAATGAGAATTTTATATCTATTGTACCAGTGGCTGATAGCCGTGCCGATATTGTTGGTTCTTACGATTCTGACAGCTCTCATAACAATTGTTACAACAAGTATTTTCGGCAATCACTTCTGGGGATACTACCCGGCTCATATATGGAGCCGGGCTGTATGTGTACTACTTCTTGTAAAAGTCAAGGTTGTCGGCAGAGAGAATATTGACAAGAATACGTCTTACGTATTTGTTGCCAATCATCAGGGGGCTTTCGACATATGGTCTATTTACGGCTATCTTAACCATGACTTCAAATGGCTGATGAAAAAGGAGCTTGAGAAGATTCTGTTGGTCGGTTATGCCTGTAAACGCGCCGGTCATATTTTTGTCGATGATACCAGAATTTCAGGTATTCGTGAAACAATAGAACAGTCTGAACATACTCTTAAGGATGGTATGTCGCTTGTGATTTTTCCTGAGGGCAGTCGGACTTTCGACGGGAAAATGATAGCTTTCAAACGTGGCGCTTTCATGCTTGCTTCAGAATTTAAACTTCCTGTAGTTCCCATCACAATTGACGGTGCTTTCAAGGCTATGCCACGGACAACGTATAATGCCACCCCCACTTGTATCACCCTGACTATTCATAAACCGATATATCCGGGAGCAAATGGCTTCAATACCAAAACTCTTATGGCGGAGTGCAGAAGTGAAATACAATCGGCTCTTCCTCCGGAATATCGTGATTAAACGGGAGGTAAGTCAGAATGTTATGCCCGTCTTGCAATCGGAAGTGGAATAGAGGGTGGAAATAGAGCAATAATTGGAAATAATGGTTAGAATCGTTTCAATCGGAGGGAGTGACAGTATCGGGGGAGCCGGAATTCAGGCCGATGTCAGAACGGCATCTTTGCTTCATGCATATTGTGCCACTGCAGTTACATGCGTGACTGTTCAAAATTCTGCAGGTATTATATCTCTAAATCCGTTAGCTACGGACTTAGTCATAGCACAACTTGATGCCATATTTTCTGATTTCATTCCGGATGCTATAAAGGTCGGATTATTACCGAATAGTGATATGATTGCAGCATTGCATCGGTACTTGACCCCTTATCACGATACGATTAAAATAGTATTGGACCCTATATTAGCTCCGACAAAGGGGACAAATATCGTTAATAACAATCATACTGATTTTTTTGACAATATGCGGGAACTATCCTCCCTATCATATGTTACCACACCGAATCTCAATGAGCTGCCTCTGTTGGAAACATTTAAAAGCAAGTACGTAATAATCAAAGGGGGACACGGTAATGACAATGAGAGATGTACAGATAAAATTTATCAGAATGTAAAAGACGGTAACACTTTAAAAGAAGTGGCTGACCTTGTCACCCGACGTATACAGACCCTCAACAGCCACGGCACAGGGTGCGTATATTCTACCGCATTGGCTGTAGGACTGGCTGACGGTCTCGATATAGTCAAATCAGCCATGCTTGCACAAAAGGTCGTTACCACGGCTCTTGACGAGGGTAAGGATAGAAATTTTGGCTCCGGTTACGGACCAACTCTTTGGCATTCAATAGTGATAGCAGAATAATATACAAAC
>CAMWRB010000093.1 GCA_947176545.1 uncultured Porphyromonadaceae bacterium | reverse complement strand
CGGAGCACCCTCCATATCGATACGCCTGAATTTGATACCGGTATTCTCCGCGGCCGGATTAAACACCGCTTCGACGGCACATCCTGAATGAAGTCCTTTACCACTGACTGTAAACGGACTTTTTAATGTTAATTGATTCATTGCTTATTCTGTTTAAATATTTTATCAAGATTTTTAAGATACACCTGAGTCTTGGCAAACGCACGCGCATCCACTACCGGATAACCTATCATACGACGGTTACTCCCTATATTGTTCGGTATGCCTGACTGGGCACCGAATTCGTTGTTGTCACCTATCCTTATATGACCGGCAAATCCGCATTGACCGCCGACACGATTGTAATCTCCTATTTCCGTGCTGCCGGCGATGCCGGTCTGCGCGGCGAATACATTATGACGACCGATGCTTACATTATGAGCGACCTGTATCAGATTATCTATTTTCGTTCCTTCACCAATAGTTGTATTGCCGAATGTAGC
Source organism: uncultured Porphyromonadaceae bacterium (assembly GCA_947176545.1). Lineage (GTDB taxonomy): Bacteria > Bacteroidota > Bacteroidia > Bacteroidales > Muribaculaceae > Lepagella. The sequence continues at coordinate 5,216 of CAMWRB010000093.1, read as the reverse complement.
ACGGTCTATACATGCGTTGGCGCCTATCTCGACATCATCTCCGATGACTACCCCTCCTATCTGCGGTATCTTCTCATATCTGCCGTCTTTCGGGGCGAAACCAAATCCGTCTGCTCCTATTACTGCACCCGAATGAATGATACAGCGCTTTCCTATCTTACACCCCTCGTAGACCTTGACACCGGCACGCAATATGGCGTCATCCCCTATCTCGACGTCATCGCCGATATAGACCTGTGGATATATTTTGACACCTCTCCCCAATTTTACATTCTGACCGATATAAGCGAATGCGCCTACATATGCGTCTCCGGGAACAACAACTCCCTCCGAGATATGACACGGTTGCTCCACAACCGCTTTATGCTGACGACCGGCCTCGAAATGAGACATAAGTTCCGCCAAGGCGCTGTAAGAATCCTTAACACGTATCAGAGTTGATGACACAGGTTTCTCAGGAACAAAATCTTCGTTAATCAATACTGCCGTCGCCTTTGTCGTATACAGATGATGAATATATTTGATGTTGGCCAGAAAGGTAATATCTCCCTCTCCGGCGCTCTCTATGGGACCGAAGCCGGTTATCTGCGCCTCGGCATCCCCCTCTACCGTGCCGCCTATCAATGAGGCGATTAACGACGGTGTTACACGCATTTTATTTCAAATTAAGAGTTCACCCCCAAATTCCAACCGTACAGAGCGATGTTTTTATATCCGTCAAGGATGGCTCTGATACCTCTATCTTAAAAGCTAATATCATGCAAATATCGTAAAAAAAATTTAAACACTCACCATATATTCATTACAAATTAATTCCACAACGCCATAAAAGCGTATAAAAAAGCGCAGGCCGCCCCGACTCCTGACCTCCTCTTAGGAAATGCATTGGAAACGGGATTTAAAAATTTTATGATTTATTTTGCTAATCCGCTTTATTTATCTAATTTTGTCATTGTCCATCAGAGGGTGTGCACACCTTGTATGAACCCTCTGCGGACATTACTGATATATTAAAAGTATAAACAACACTAATACAACATAATAACTTTAAATCAGAGAACTTCTTATGGAAATCTCACACATCGAACACATCGGCATCGCAGTGCCCAACCTCGAAGAGGCTATCAAGTATTATGAAAACGTACTCGGTCTTAAGTGCTACAAAACAGAGGTAGTGGAAGACCAAAAAGTGACTACTGCTTTCTTTAAGGTCGGTGACACCAAAATCGAGTTGCTCGAACCCACTTCACCCGAAAGCACCATCGCTAAATTCATCGAGAAGAACGGTGGCAAAGGTGGAATGCATCACCTCGCATTTGCCGTTGAGGACGGCGTAGCCAATGCACTGGCTGAATGTGAAGCTAAGGAAATCCGCACTATCGACAAGGCTCCCCGCAAAGGTGCTGACGGTCTGCAAATCGCATTCCTGCACCCCAAATGCACTGAGGCAGTTCTGACAGAGCTGTGCGAAGACCCCGCCAAGAAATAATAACTCACAAGACGATTAATCATGAGCTTACAGGAACAAAAAATACAGGAACTCATCGCCAAACGCGCCGAGGCTCGTCTGGGTGGTGGCGAAAAAGCTATTCAAAAACAGCATGAACGCGGCAAGTACACCGCACGCGAGCGTATCTCACAGCTCCTCGACGAGGGCAGCTTTGAGGAACTCGACATGTTTGTCACACACCGTTGCACCAACTTCGGTCAGGACAAAAAGCATATACTCGGTGACGGCGTAGTGACCGGTTTCGGTACTATCGAAGGTCGCCTTGTCTATGTATTCGCACAGGACTTCACCGTATTCGGCGGCTCTCTTTCCGAAACTATGGCCCAGAAGATATGCAAGGTCATGGACATGGCTATGAAGATGGGTGCTCCCGTCATCGGTCTTAATGACTCCGGTGGTGCCCGTATTCAGGAGGGTATCAACGCATTGGCCGGTTATTCAGAAATCTTCCAGCGTAATATCCTCGCATCAGGTGTGGTGCCCCAGATATCTGCTATCCTCGGCCCCTGCGCCGGTGGTGCTGTCTACAGCCCTGCACTCACTGACTTCACCATCATGGTCAAGGGTATATCATATATGTTCCTCACAGGTCCGACAGTTGTGAAGACTGTTACAGGTGAGGATGTGACTCAGGAACAACTCGGCGGCGCGAGCGTTCACTCTACCAAGAGCGGTGTTACGCACTTCGCTACTGAAGATGGTGAAGAGGCTCTCAAACTTATCCGCAAGCTCATCAGCTACATCCCCCAGAACAATCTGGAGGAAACTCCGCTGATGACATGCACCGACCCCATCGACCGTCTCGAAGATTCTCTCAACGAGATTATTCCCGACAGCCCCAAGCGTTCATACGATATGTATGACGTAATCGGCAAAATCATCGATAACGGTGAGTTCCTCGAGGTGCAGCGCGACTATGCCAAGAATATTATCATCGGCTTCGCACGCATGAACGGTCAGAGCGTGGGCATCGTTGCCAACCAGCCCAAGGTTTTGGCCGGTGTGCTCGACAGCAACGCTTCACGCAAAGCTGCCCGCTTCGTTCGGTTCTGCGACGCATTCAATATTCCTCTGGTAACACTTGTAGACGTTCCGGGCTTCCTCCCCGGCACAGGTCAGGAATACAACGGTGTCATCCTCCACGGTGCAAAACTCCTCTACGCTTACGGTGAGGCTACAGTGCCCAAGGTGACTGTAACACTTCGCAAGAGCTATGGCGGCTCTCACATCGTGATGAGCTGTAAGCAACTCCGCGGTGATGTCAACTATGCATGGCCTAATGCCGAAATCGCCGTTATGGGTGCTGAGGGTGCTGTCGGTGTACTCTATGCCAAGGACCTCAAGGCTGCCGAAGACCCCGCTGCCCTTAAGGCTGAAAAGGAGAAAGAATACACGGACCTCTTTGCCAACCCGTACAATGCAGCCAAATACGGCTACATTGATGACGTAATCGAGCCGCGTAACACACGTTTCCGCATCATCCGCGCACTGCAGATGCTCGCGACAAAGAAACTTACGAACCCGGCCAAGAAACACGGCAATATTCCTCTGTAATATATATTTATATATCGAGTGGCTTATACGGCTCAATCCGACATAAGCCACTCGATATAATTAACTAATATACAAGCCTGATTTCATGCATGAACGGAATATTGTCGCTTCACTACCGCTCGACGCGACGAGTCTGTCCCAAACTGTTCACAACTTTTGTGAACCCGGTGTATGATTCAGGCCATTAAGGCAATTTAACATGATAAAGAAAAGCTTAATAGCAGTCTCTCTCTGTCTGGCCATGGCAATGACAGCTCCCGCCGGATTTGCTCAGCAGACAGAAGAACCGGCTCCGATGACAAACGTGGCTGAACTTCCGGACGGACAAGTGGCTGTCGAGGCTGATGACGTTCCCTCTCAAGAGGTCAACTACATTGAAGAGAGCGCCGTTGCCAAAAAGATGACGCAAGCCGAAAAGGCCGAGAATGTCAAGGAGAATGACAGCTGGGGTGGTGCCATAACCATCATCTCGATGTGCATAGTCCTGCTGGCTCTTATCGTACTTAGCATTCTTTTCCTCGGATTTGGCAAAATCTCAGCCAAACTTTTGAGTCGCAAGAAGATGGAAGCCCACGGTGTCAGCGAAGATAATGCTGAAGACCATCATCAGGACCTTGACAGCGGTGAGACTATCGCCGCTATCGCAGCTGCGCTGGCACAACACTTCAGTGGCGAACACGATATGGAGGACACCATCCTCACTATCCGCCGCATGAAGAGAGCATATTCTCCCTGGAACTCCAAGATATATAACATCCGCGAGATTCCGGAACTGCAGCGCAACGCACAGCGTCCTCTCCCGGTAAACAAAAACGTTAGATAAACAACTCATCATCCATACTCCCCTCTCAGCATCACCTTCACAATACGATACGATGCGGAGGAGTTCAACAATCAGTCACAATGAAAGAATATAAATATAAAATCAACGGTATCAAATTTAATGTCGCTGTAGGCGATGTTGTCGATAATCAGGTACACGTCGAAGTCAATGGCGTTCCTTACAATGTAGAACTTGAGAACGGCAAGACCGTTTCAAAGGTTTCTTCCATTTCCGCACCCAAGCCCGCCGCATCCGCACCCCGCACTCCGGCCGGTGAGAAAGGCATCAGCAAACCCGCTGCTTCCGCCGGTTCAGCTTCAGCTGTCAAGAGCCCGCTCCCCGGAACTGTCATGAGTCTCACCGTCTCGGAGGGACAACAGGTCAATGCAGGTGACACCGTATGCGTACTCGAAGCCATGAAGATGGAGAACGACATCCACTGCAACACTTCAGGTACAGTCAAAAAGATTCTCGTCGGTGTCGGTGATGCAATCCTTGAGGGTACTGACATCATGATTATCGAGTGATAATAACTATTTGACACAACATCATATCTTTTAACTTATCTAATATGCATTTGCTTGCTGCGACAAGTTCATTCTCTGAATTCCTCGGCAACAGCATCAATACATTCTGGCAGTTCACCGGTTTCTACAACTGTGAATGGACCAATCTTGTGATGCTCGCCGTAGGTTGCTTCTTTGTTTGGCTTGCCATCAAAAAGAATTTCGAACCGCTCCTTCTCGTACCCATAGGCTTCGGTATGCTGTTGGGCAATATTCCTTTCCAGCCCGGTATGGAGATTGGTATATACGAAGAGGGCAGTGTGCTCAATATATTGTTCAATGGTGTTCAGAAAGGCTGGTATCCTCCTCTAATCTTCTTAGGTATCGGCGCAATGACAGACTTCTCAGCTCTTTTGGCCAATCCTAAACTTATGGGCATCGGAGCTTGTGCCCAGTTCGGCATTTTCGGTGCCTATATGCTCGCACTCCTCTGCGGCTTTGACCCCCTCTCTGCGGGATGTGTCGCAATCATTGGAGGAGCAGACGGTCCGACAGCTATCTTCACAACCTCCAAGCTTAATCCGGCTCTGTTGGGTGCAGTTGCTGTCTCGGCATATTCTTACATGGCTCTCATTCCGCTGATTCAGCCGCCTATCATGCGACTGTTCACAACAAAGGAAGAGCGTCTTATCAAGATGAAACCTGCTCGCGTAGTGTCACAGAACGAGAAGATTATCTTCCCGATTGTTGGCCTGATGCTCACCTGCTTTGTCGTTCCCTCAGGTATAACTCTGTTGGGTATGCTTTTCTTCGGCTCGCTGTT
>CAMWRB010000092.1 GCA_947176545.1 uncultured Porphyromonadaceae bacterium | reverse complement strand
ACATCAGGTTGCACGCATACTGGGTGACAGCCACCGAGATTGTTCCATGCGTGGCAAAATATACCAACGTACCGACACCCGACAGACCCCCGATTACTATTTCATGAGGGAGGATAAATGCCGTAAAACCGAGTGCATACAGCATCAGTCCGAATATTATACTCAGATAATCCTTGGCATTGGTCATCAAGGCTCCATAAGCGTATTTCTTACTCATTTCTTTATGATATAAGTCAAAAATTCATGTTTCAGGAAATCGGTCTCCGAAACAGAGTGCAAAGGTACATAAAAAATTCGTTTATTTTATGTACCTTTGCCAAATAATTCCAAATATTAATCCACTACATTGACATGAAACGCATCTATACTATCCTGGCACTTTTGGCCGTCACACTGTCATCATACGCTTCAATCCTCGATATGGGAACTCCGTCGAAACTGTTTACTATCGGAGCACGATTGGGCATCAACACATCCAACCGCACCGTAGATGGAGATGTGTTTGACAAATGGAGCAACAATGCCTGGGGTACCGGTATAGATGTCGGCATCGTGGCCGATATGAACCTGCGTAATTTCATATCCCTTCAACCCGGATTCTTTTTTGAAAGTCGTAGCGGCAGTTATGCTTATGTAAGCACGATGGCTATCCCCGGACAGATAGATGATGTTCTATCGCAATACGGCAAGATGCGCAGCTACAACTTTACCATCCCGGTGATGGTAGCGCTTCATTTTGACCTTGCACCCGCCATAAAATGGAATGTTGAGGTTGGACCTTATATTCAGCTCATTCTCAAAAACAGTCTTGGCAACGGATTTATGTATCCGGACATCGCTGCCTCAATAGACGGCACGTCATATAATACAGCACGCGCCTCAAAATTTGATTTCGGATTTAAATTCGGCACATCACTTACTCTCTTCAACCACTTCAACGCCGGCATACATTACATGGCCGGTTCGCTCGATGCTTGGAAAAACGGCCTCGGAGGCCGCAACAAGGCCTGGGTTTTCAGCATCGGATACAACTTTTAGTTAGCGTAGAGGTCAGAGTTACGAGTTATGAAAGTTATTTGTGAATTATACGGTTGAATATAGAGGAGGGCAGTCATAGATTTTTATATAATTTTCAGGGGCGGAAAAAATTATTGGGGAATAGATTGTTTGCTTTTCATTGTCTTTATTGAAGACATCAAAGAATTTTATAATTCGTTGCAGTCATTCCTCATAGATTGTGCTTCTTCTGCATCGGAAGTATATTACAGGCAATCTGCAATAAAACGGTAATAAAGAGTGAAATAAATTATTGATGCAATGAAATTTAATAACAATAAAAATGACTATATCTAAAATTCTCAATACCCCCTATTTTTGGATTAGACAATTGTATTAACGTTATTAAAAAGTATTAGAATTAATAAGCAATAATACTTTTATTGTTTTGCCGAACGGTATATTTGCCAACTGTTGAAAATATTTTGCCATATGGAGTAGAACGCCATTCCGGCGGAAGCTATCGGGTTGAGGAATGTATTCAGCATCCAGATACCCATTGCGGAATTCTTTTGGCCGAGGAGTTGTCCGCCGGCGACTGTGTCGTTATATCTTCTGCCTATCAGGCGGCCGGTGGCAAACTGGATGATACAGATTATAAGGGCTATCAAGCCGAGCCATAATACATTCTCATAACTCTCACTCCATCGCATAACAACAAAATCGATTGTCTGTCCAATCGTGACAAAGAGTGCGTACGCCCACAGATAAAAGGAGATATGTTTATATCGGGCTATGTCAGTGTTTAGGGCCGGCAAGAACCTCTGAATAAACCAAACGATAAAGAACGGCAAGGCAATCACAACAGCTATTTTGACAAATATCATTATGAAAATACTACCGAAAGAGTTGTCTCCCTCTTGAGTGGAAATAAGTGAAATGTATAGAGGTGCTAAAACGGATACCAATAAGTTGCCTGCAATAGTATATGTTGTGGTACGTGCCGGATTCGCTCCAAGCATGGATGCTACAACGGTGACGGATGAGGCTACCGGACACAGCACACACATCATCGCTCCCTGAGCAAGTACTTCATCATTGAAAAGGGATTTGCAAATCCGGAAGAGACCGATACTTACAGAAGTCTGGAAAATTCCCAACCATAAGTCAAGTTTCACCTGTCGTAATGATGAAAGACGTACACCGGAGAATGTCAATACTAAAATCATGAAAATCACATACGGAACCGTAATTGACAATACGGCACATATTTGCCTCAGGAAATATCCAGAAATCAATGCGGCCGGAAGCACAAAACTTTTATATTTCTGCATAGGCGTAACAGAAAACGCGGTAAATTTTGAGTTTAAAACGTATTGCTTGTGTTGAATATTATATACGTAAAGCACCCCAAAAGTTTAATGTATTACTTTTGGGGTGCTTTTCTAATTATGTTGTTTTGTAAGTAGCGTATTTCACTGACTGCGCAGGCAGTCAAAAAATGTTTCCTACGCCTGTCAGAGTCGTACTTTTGTGTTGGCTATGATGTATACACCATTCATATCAAGGTCAATGACATTTTTGCCTGCTGAGAGTCGGAGAGTGCGGAGTGCACGTCCATCGATGTCATAGATTGTTTCGATTCTCTCATCAGGTGAATATATCAGCAGAGAGTTGCCGTCATATACCATTGTCAGACCATCGCTGTTCAGCTCAATCTCATTGACATTAACCGATATATTCGGATAATTCAATTCTGTGGGAATCTCTGCGACCTGAGTCGGTGCGGTGGCATAAATCTCAAACGGTCTTACGCTGACGTGCTCATCATCGCTTCCGGCCGGAACAAATGCAGTTGCCGTATCATTGAGCAGATAGGTCTGAGCTGCGGGCAATTCCTTTTCAGAATATGTAGCATGCAGAGAATATTCCTTACCGGCAACCTGGATTTCTGCAGGTGTGGAGGAAACTTTACCCTTGGATGTCGCGAAAGTATAAGCACCCTTCTTTGACGTATAGAACAGTGCGGGAGTGTTAGCATCGACTGAAGTCACGCTGTTGAGCTTATCGCCATCTGCAGGCAGTGTGAAGATAAAGTTGGCATTGGGCTGATTCTCTTCCTCCGAAGCGATGGATATCTCAACATCATTCTCCTGACCATCTTTCAGGGTCTCGTAATCGAACGGAACTACAAGGTTGCCCCAACCATCATTTTCAGTTGTGAAGCTTATATTGGCATCATCCTCAAGTGTAAATGCGTGAGGAATTGAGAGCGGATAGCTTGACTGGATATGAATGTTAGACTTAGCCGAATAGGTGCGTCCTTCACGTTCTATTACAGAGCCGTCGGGCTGAGTCTCGCTGATGAGACCGGAAGCTGTGTAGAGCACATTCGCGCCGTCTGCCTGTACTGACACACCCTCGTCGAGTATGATGAAGCAGTTGGGGTTCAGACCATTGAAGGCGTCATTGCTGAGCTTGGCTGCCCTTACAACACGCGCAGGGGCATTATTGGGCTTGGATGCGGCGTCTGCCAGCAGGGTGATGGTAGTCAGATTGTCGCAACCGCGGAATGCGTCGGCACCGATTTCCGAAATACCCGTGAGGCTTATTGACTTCAGTGACTTACAATCCTTGAATGCACCTTCGCCGATACTATTGACTGACGCAGGAATATCGATAGACTGGAGTGACGAGCAACCGCTGAACATCTCACGGCTGATTTCCTCAACTTCAGGAAGTGAAACAGTAGTGAGAGCTGTCATACCTGCCAAAGCACCTTCCGCAAGTTCACCCTCCATCTCAGAGAGGTCGAGGTTTTCTACAGAGGGGAAACAACTGATTGCTTGAGCGAGGTCATCGGCTGAGATATTGCCGGCAAGTGAAATGTTGGTGATACCCTCAGTCTGTTCGGGATTGAGCGAAGCGATTTCGTTGGCATTGAGAGTCGCTCCGTCGGTCGGAACAGCGAAAATCTCGATAGTCTTTCCGGCATTGGTTATGTCTACAGTATAAACACCGTCAGCATCCGGGGTGAGTTCCTGCTGACCTACGAGAAGATGAGTGTCGATTTTGTCGGCATGCTCAGTCGTATAGTCGAGACGGAAGCGGACAGTTGAATTTTCGGCAACATTTCTGAGTACCGGAGCGAGAGCCTCCGTGCGGTCGAATTCGCCGGACTTATACTCGCTGTTGTTGCTGACTTCCGGCTCTGAGATAGTGAAGAGGGGAGAGGTGGTGTTGAATGCCACGTCGTAAGTGTTAATGACACTTATACGGTGGTTGCCAACACCGGTAGTGCTCTTGGCCGGATTGAAGAATTCTACAGAGATATAACCCTCGGCATCGGGATAGATGCGGTTGCCATTGTCGAAGACAAGTGCTTCAACAGAGGGGTTGATGAGCTTAAGCTTCTTCTCGACATTAAGGCTGGTCAGTGCAACATTTTCGCCAAGGAATGAAGCCATAGAAGTGATGTCGTAATCCGGCTCGGTTGTTGTGATACGGCTTGCGTCAAACTCCACACCATAGACAGGATTTTCGGATACGATATTGTAGCCGAGTCCACGCCAGGGATTTCCATATTCATAACTGCTGTATGCAGTACGATAAACATTAATATAATCATCCGGTACCACGATAGTAGTCTGAGAAGCATCATATCTATCTCCTACTTTATGTCCGAGATTATACATTGATGATTGGTCTGAATCAGGGAAATAGGTGGCAGACGGGTCAAAATGGCATACAACCTGACGTCCGTTAACGGTTTTAATCGGACCGGGTATATAGATTGTGGTCAGCGATGTACATCCAGAGAATGCCTGACTGCCGATTGCATATCCATATTTGGGATTGCCACTGCCATAATAGCCTACTACGATACGGTCCGGTATGAGTGATTCAGGCAGACGGATATCTTTAAGTTTATAACAATTGGAGAATGCAGCCTGCGCAATTCTTGTCACTGAGTTAGGCAACAGAATCTCTTCCACAATCGGTTTGACAGGATTTGTTGCATTCGGATTATAAAGCAGGTTGCTGGGGATATAGTCGGCAATCTTGTCCTCGTCAGATGTGGGCGTCAGCACGTCGGCTACAATCTTGACACCTGAGAGGTCGAGCTTCTTGATGGTTTTGGCAGCGAAATCCTGACGGAATGCCAATGAAAGGTCTTTGCTGTAGACTTCACCAGTGACAATAACATTGGCAGCGACTGTGGTTGGTGTTACTGCCTTATACAGTTCGCCGGGCTTGACATTGTATGTATATGAGCCTTCAGCCTTGGGGTCGTACACCTTGACATTGATTTCACAATCTTCCATCACTACGTGTGAATAGTTGATAGAAGCTGCACCCTGTGCTATCGGACGACCGTTTATGGAGAGGTCGATGCGATGGGCTGCTGAATTGGGGGTGATACGGATATTTATATCACGGCCGCGAACAGCAGTCTCGGGAACACCTGTAACTGTTGCACCCTTGACTTCGGCAAGTGAAATGTTATAAACGGGAGTCTGGTTGTTGAGAGCAGGCAGGGCATCGATGAGGTCACCGTTGGATGCTTTGACAACATTCCAGTTGCGCTTGTTTACCGAAGTGACCAGACGGAGCATGTTGCCGTCACGTACCTTGGCATCCTTGCCACAGCAGTTTACGTTAAACTTATGGCTGTCGCCGGGGCCGGCGGTCCATAGGTTCACGGGAGAAATGAAT
>CAMWRB010000091.1 GCA_947176545.1 uncultured Porphyromonadaceae bacterium | reverse complement strand
AAGATACATTTTGGGCCTGACGGGTCTGACCTGTCTGACGTGTCTGACCTGTCTGACTTGTCTGAGGTCAGGTTGTGGAAGGGCGGGGGCGTTTCCAGCGGCGGTGGGACCACAGCCAGAGATGGGGCGTCCGGATTATCTGGGCTTCGAGCTTGCTGAAGTATGTGCGTGTCGGTTGAAATTCGGGGACGGCTGTGACATCGTCGCAGATTAGCTCGAAGCGGCAGTGGTAATATCCGCGGCGAGGACGCTCGATGTGGCAGTATACCATCGCTCCGGCGTATCGTCTCATAATCTTTTCATGCCCGGTGAAGACTCCGGTCTCGTGGTTGAGGAAATCGAGCCAGAGGTGAGTGGAGGTGTAGAGCGGTGATTGGTCAGCGATAAATCCCGTGACGGTGGTGAGTCCCTCGTTATGTTTTGCGGTCAGATATCGCAGCGTGTCGCGCATGGGAACATTATTGCAGCCGAATCGTGAGCGGATGCGCGCGAATGCACGGTCAGCGGCAGCGTTTTCAAGAGGATGGTATATTTGCGACGGGTCCGCGTTCCCCTTGAGGTGGAGAGGTAGTGAGGATAACCATTCCCAGTTGCAATAATGGCCGAGCATAATGGCAACCGATTTTCCCCTGTCGGTGAGGTCGTCGATGATGTGGGGGTTCTCGAAAGTCATGCGTCGCTTTATCTCATCGTCAGACATATGGCCGAGGCGAAGTGTCTCGATAAAATAGTCGGCGAGGAAACGGTAAAAGCGATTGCATATTTTCTTAATCTCCTTATCCTGCATGTCGGGAAAGGATGAGCGGAGATTGTCGAGTATAACCTTGCGCCTGTACCTGACGATGCGGGCGGCTAAAAATGCGAGTCCGTCAGCGAGTAAATAGCCGATTCCGAGCGGCAATCGTCCGAAGATGTTGAACAGGACTCCTATCATGAGAGATATTGACTGCGCCGGATGAGCGCGCGACGTTCGGCGGGTCTCACCACCCATCTCTGAACCACGTATCCAAGTGCGAGGTAGACGGCAGCCTGTATCCATAGGGCTGTATAGCAGGGTGCTACCTGCGAGATTGTAGCTCCGTTAGTGTTCATGCGTATGAAACCTTCGACTCCCCATGTGGCGGGTATGAGGTCACTGACTAATGTCCAGACCGGCCCCATGGCGTAGCGCGGCCAGGTCAGACCGGAGAGGAAGAGAAATATGACGGAAGTCACTACCCAGATTACAAATATGGATTCGCGTTCCCGAACCACACCCTGTATCATAAATCCGACACCGCAGGATGCGAGCACCAGCGGAATGATGAATGCGAAAATCTGGAGATTGCTGCCGGCCATCGGGAATGCGAAAATCAGCGGAATGTAATGTATCAGGAAGATGATGGGGACTATGAGGATGGTGATGTAACAAGTCATCTGTGCCATCATTGTGATGAAATATGATGGGGCGGTATTGACCGGATTATAACCGATAAGTTCGGGACGTTCCCTTTTTGCACCACCGGCCATGCCGATGGCAAGTATGATGGCCTGCTGGAGTATGAGTATGACGATGCCGGGCATGATGAATGAGTCGAAACCATTCTCGATATTACCCATGCTGATGTTGGAGATAGGCATAGGGTCGCCCTGAGCGATAGTGGTGGCGAGCGGTGCAATCTCGTCGATGCGCTGCATTGTTATTTCACTGCCGAGAGTAGTCATGACGTTGGTTGCGGCCACAAGAAAACCACGATACCTGAGGAGTAGTGTCATGTCGCAGAACATGACGGCCTCAGCCTGCTCTTCGCGGCCGACACGCCGTTCAAATCCGGCGGGAATCTCGAGTATTGCGAATGCGTCCTGGCGTGCCATAGCGTCGCGGGCCTCATTGAGGTCGGTGGCATAGCCGATGACCCAGACTTCCTGAGTGGCATCGAGCATGCGGGCCATTTCGCGCGATGTGGCGCTTCGGTCATGGTCGACGATGACCAGCGGAACGTCGCGCACCACCTCCGGATTATATATAAGCGAGTATATGACGGGATAGGCCAGGGGGAGGAATACAAAGAAGAGTATCAGACCCATGTCCTTGCCAATCAAACGGAATTCCCGCAGATATACGTCGACAAATTGTGAGACTATCTTTTTCATATCAGGGAGCATAAACGGGTTGTGCCATTTCGCGACGTATGCGCCAGAGCACGGTCAGGGGCAACAACATATACACGATATACATGACAAACCATATACGCGAGTAGTAGAGCGGCAGTCCGTTGAGGGCGATGTTGCCGTAGATAAGGAAGTTGTATCTGATTGGCATCAGCCATGAGAAGATACCGATGGCCGGGTACATGCTTTGTGCGGGGAATGAGAATGCGGCTATCGAGAAAGAGAGGATGCCGAGCAGTGCCGAGACGGAGAGCGACAGGCGGAGGTTGGGTAGTATGCCGAAGAAGAATATGGCCATACCCTGACATGCGAGTACGAACATCAGCTCCGAGATTGTGAGCCACAACCATGAGCCGTTGACGGGATACGCCTGCCACCGGAAGAGCCACGATTCGAGAAAGAGGGCGATAATCCACCAGATTATGGTCTGCGGCAACATCTTGGCTGCGATAGCCCGATATATTGACCCTCCGGCCATATTGAGGAGATGAACGGAGGTATGATATTTGATTTCCTGTCCGAGCGAGAAGCATGTGACGAGGAGTATCATCAGCTGCAGTACGCAGGGGGCGAAAGAGTTGCAGAGATAAATGGCGTAATTGAGTTCGGGATTGCCGATGCCGCGTGTGGTGATATTGACGGGTTGCAGCATCGAGGTGACATCTGATGTCACTCCTGCCGAGCCGATGACATTGACCGCGAGTCCGGCCTTAGTGTATAGTGCCGTGGCCTTGAAGGTCTTGAAAAGGAGCGACGCGGGGACATAGTATGTCATGTTGGTGTAGAACGTGATTTCGGGTGCACGTCCGGCCAACAGCTGCGCCTCGTAGTTTTCGGGAATCAGGAAATATCCGAATATCTTACCCTCCTGCATGAGGTGGCGCGCTTCGGTGAATGAGTCGGGAGTATACTGTATGTCGACCATCTGCATTCCGGCGAGGGTCTGCGAAATATTGCGTGAGAGTTCGGTGCCGTCCTTGTCTACAATTGCAGCCGGGACCTGTACCGGCAGTCCCTCCTCCATCAGCGTCGAGAGCATGATGAAGCAGAAGAGAGGCAGCAGGAAGAATGCCACCCAGTATATCGGCCGGCGGACAATCTGGAGGAGACTGCGCTTGGCGATGGCCCAAAATCCGTATATGTTTCGGTTGTTTCCGCTCATTATTATTTCTTATCGACGCCTTCAAATATTACCGACATACCGGGTCTGAAATTACTGATAGGTTTTTCAGGACGCGCCTTAATCTGGAACGTACGTGCATCGAAATCACCGGTAGACTTTGTAGCCTGCCAGTTGGCATATGTGCCGAGGTCCTTGATGTAGAAGACCTTGACGGTTGTAGTGGTGTCAAGAGCCGGGATTCTGACGCGCAGTGTGGAGCCGAGCGTAATATCCTTGAGCATAGTCTCGCGGACATTGAATACAGCCCAATGGTCGTCTTTCTGAAGCTGCATGATAGGTGCTCCTGTGGCTACGAGTTCGGATACGTTGGGGTAGATGACAGTGATGACGCCGTCGCAAGGCGCGAGCAGGTATTGGTCTTCAAGCAGCGCATCGACCTCTTTAACTCCGGACTTGGCGACAGTCACCATTGCTCCGGCAGCCTCCTTATCCTCCTGTTGTGCTCCGGACTTGGCCAGTTCGTACTGACTTTTGGCTGCATGTTCTCCGGCGACAGCGGCGTCGTATGCGGCCTTGGCCTCGTCACGTTTTTGAGCTGAGACGACCCCTTTGGCATAAAGGTTATTGACACGCTCATAGGTCTTGCGAGTGATATTGGTGGCAGCCTGTGCCTGAGTCCAAAGGTCTTTGGCGGCATTTATAATCTGTATGCGTGTGCCGGCATCCACCTTTGCGCTGGTTGCAGAGGCGACAGTCTCCATAGCCTTGGCCTGGTCGAGTTTGGCTTCAGCGAGCGATGAGTGGATTTTGACCAGTGTGTCTCCCGCCTTGACGTGAGTGCCCTCCTCAACGTATATATCGACTACGCGTCCGGGAAGCTTGCCCGAGATTCTAATCTCGGTAGCGTCGCCCATGCCCTGAATGGTGTCCGGTCCCTGCTTGAGGAACAGGAAGCCTATGACGGCGAACGCTGCTACGATGAGCAGGATTATGATAACGGTGGTGATAAGGATTTTATCCTTGTTGGAGACCTGTGTAGAGTCATCTACGGGAGTTATAGGAGTAGCCATAATGTCAGCTGTATATTTTGATATTTAATTATGTTTCGTATGAAAGTCCGGTATGAATATCATCATCCGGGAAATGTATCATCGCGTGAGCTGTCCGAGTACTTTTGCCAGATATACGTCGCAGAGTCTGAGACCTATCTCGGCGTCAATCTTTTCAGAATTGGCCTGTACCCATGCCGTGTATGCTACGAGTACATCGTTGGTGGTCATCATTCCCTCTTTGAACGATAGGTTAGCCATACGCAGGTTTTCCTCGGCTTTCTTCATATTGGTGAGGGTCATGTCGTAAGTCTTTTTAGCCTCCTGCATCGAGAAACCGGCCTGGCTGACCTGCAACGATACCTTCTCTTCGAGGTCTTCGAGCAGGAGTCTCTGTGCGTTGGTTGCAGACTTGGCGGCCCTGTAGTGGTAATAGTTGCCGCCCCAATGCCACAACGGGATGGTGAGCATGGCACCGACTGAGAATCCTCCGCCGAATTTCTTTTGAAATCCGTGATTGACATTAGGATTGGAGAAGGAGTACATGCCGACAGCCGCAAGTTTCGGCAACATGGCTCCCATAGTCAGCTTTTCCCTACCTTGCAGTACATTGATGCCCTGCCGTAGTGTCTCGAGGTCTGAACGGTTGGCATAGACCTGCTCCATATCGTAAGGTTGAGTGACGGGTGTGTATGTACCTGCCTGAATATCTTCGTCGGCGAGTGTCATACGCTCATCTACGGGGAGTCCGCAGAGTTGTGCGAGCGCCATGCGCGAGAGTGTCAGACCGTTGTCCACCTTGGTCATGGCGATGTGGGCCTCATTGTTTCTGACATCGACAGCAAGGACATCCGAGCGTGTGCACATACCCTCGTCGAAGAGTGCATTGACGCTGTAACTGAGCGAGTCGAGGAGTGTGACGAAGCTCTGTGCGAGACGCTTCTTCTCCTTGAGCGATACGACCGTCCAGTATGCCTGGTCGATACCGTAGATGACATTTTCAACAGCGCTGTTTTTCATCGCGGCTGCCATGTTTTCGGCATACTTCGTGATATCGTTAAGCGCCTTGATGGTGCCACCCATGAATATAGGCTGTGTCAGCGTGAATGTTCCGGCGAAAACATTGCGAGTGTCGTATGCCATCGCCTCTTTGGGTATGACGGCCACCTCCGTAGGAATATATGAGCCTGACGCGGGGTCGAGCACCGGTGAGCCGTCGGGTGCGGTAAGGATATTGTATTTGAATTGTTGTGTGGCCGGGTCGAAGCTCATGGTGGGCAGTTTGGCATCCTCACCGAGGAGTTCTATACGCTGCTGGTGGTGCATATATCCGCGGGTGAAGTCAATGCCGGGGAGGTACGCGGCGAATGCGGCCTTACGGTCATATCC
>CAMWRB010000090.1 GCA_947176545.1 uncultured Porphyromonadaceae bacterium | reverse complement strand
GAATTATTAGTTAATATAAAATAATTTTAAACAGCTACTTACCATAAGTACCGATATATTTCGGCTTGTATTTACATACGGCTGACATCCTTGACTCCCTTCACGCCACTGATTTTCTTAATCAATGCGTTTAGTTGGGAATTGTCGGTGACACCCACTGTCAGGTATCCCTGAAATATTCCGTCATGCGAGTCAATCGACACATTACGGAGATTAATCCCCAGTTCCTTGGAGATTATAGATGTGATGTTCGAGAGTATACCGAGGTCATCGTTACCTACAATGCGCAGATTGACAGCCATGCTCTCTCCGGTTTTACCGCTCCACTGAACATTGATGACACGATAAGGATAACGATTCCGGATATTGTTGGCATTAGGGCAGTCAGTCTTGTGTACCTTGACAATTCCCTCGGATGAGATAAAGCCGAAGACATCATCACCGTAGATTGGATTGCAACAACGCGCGAACTTGTAAGCCAGTCCGTCAATGGAATTATCACCTATGACCAGCACATCTTTTTTACCCTCCGTCTGTATGTCCTCATCACGATGTATCTGAAACTCCTCAGCGGAGATTTTAACCGCATCCTCACGGTTCTCTGCGACAGTATCCTGATATTGAGTGAGGATTTTATTGACGTCAAGTTTCTCGTCAGCCAGGTCACTGTAGAATTCATTTACAAACTTATATCCCGACTTCTTGATGAGTTTCATCATCAACGGTTCGTCAATCTCAATTTTGCGGTTCTTGGCACGTCGTTCAATCAATTCCTTACCGAGGTCGGCACGCTTCTGAGCCTCCTCATTCAGAGTCTGCTTAATCTTGGTACGCGCCTTGGACGATACAACGATATTTAGCCAGTCATATTTGGGTGTCTGAGTCGTGGAGGTGAGAATCTCCACGGTGTCCCCGTTATTTATCCTGTAATTGATTTTCTTATGTTCCCCATTGACGATAGCACCCGTACAGCGGCTTCCCACGTTGGAATGTATACGGAAAGCAAAGTCGAGAACTGTCGCCCCGCTCGGCAACTTGTATAGGTCACCTTTGGGAGTGAACGCATATACCTCCTTTTCGTAATCCTCCATCTTCATGGAACGCATCAGCTCCATCGGCCCGGCGTCGGCGCTCTCCAGAATGTCGCGGATATTGTTCATCCATCGGTCGGTTGAATCGGATTTGACCCCTTTGTAGCGCCAATGAGCGGCAAGACCCTTCTCTGCGACCATATCCATACGCCGTGTGCGGAATTGAACCTCCACCCATTTGTTTTCGGGTCCGAGCACTGTGGCGTGGAGTGATTCATAACCATTGCTTTTGGGTATGGAGAGCCAGTCGCGCATACGTGCGGGATTGGGGGTGTACATATCGGCCAGAATGGAATAGGCGAGCCAGCAGTCTGACTTTTCACGCTCCGGGGGAGTGTCGATGATGACACGTATGGCGAAGAGGTCATAGATACCGCTCACATCCACTTTCTGCTTGCGCATCTTTCCCCAAATCGATGATATGGACTTGGTGCGTCCCTTGATGTCGAATTTGAGACCTGCCGCCTCAAGCTTTTGTTTCAGAGGGTCAATGAAATGCTTGATATATTGGTCGCGTGACCGCTTCGTCTCATTGAGTTTATGAGCTATCTGAGTATAAATCTCACGGTTGGAGTATTTGAGCGAGAGGTCTTCAAGCTCACTCTTCAGTTTGTAGAGGCCGAGGCGGTGAGCCATCTGGGCGTAGAGTACATTGGCCTCGAAGGCTACACTGCGCACCCATTCTGTGTCGGGGTGCATGTTGATGGCGCGCATCAGTACCAGATTACGGACTATCATCACGATGATGACACGTATATCGTCAGCCAGCGAGAGTATAAGTCCGCGGAAGTTATCCTGATTGACGGCGTTATTCTTATTGCTGAATTGCTCGACGGCCGAAATGCCGGTCAGTAGCGAGGCTATATCCTCTCCCCATGTATCACGTACTTCAGAAATAGTCACCAGCTCATCATGAAGCAGAGGATAGAGAAGCATCGCGATGATGATATTATGGTCAGGGTCAATGGATTCAGCAAACAATATGGCCGAGTGCAACGTCTGTACAGCTTTACATAACCCCTTGTCATCGTAGGGCGCCTCATCGTGAGCCATCGAGAGATATTGGCGGCGGATAGCTTTCATCTCTTCCACGGAGATATTTCCGGCGGTCAAATCCTCAAGTTGATGCAGCAGAGTTACTATTTCACGGCGGTCATCATATTTCAGTCCAGTAGCTTCTTTCATTTCAAAAATCTTTATTACACAATGGAAAGATATGGAGAGATATGGAGAGATAGATTTTGTATAAACAATCACCTGTAGAATATGTATGCGAAGATAAGAAAAAATAATTGTAAAATCAATCGGGATTTAATAAGTATTTACTAAATTTGTAGAGAATAACGATGGGAATTGTAACCGTATCTAAAGAGTCACGAATTAATCTAAATCCATCACGCTATGCCGGCTGAAAAGAAGACAAATGCGGCTCGTATACTTGACCGGGCGAAGGTGCGGTATCGTCTTGTGCCGTATGTCGTTGATGAGAATAACCTTGCTGCCGACCATGTGGCCGAGCAGTTGGGAGAGCCTATAGAACGTGTGTTCAAGACGCTTGTTCTGCGTGGAGACCGTACGGGTCTGTTCGTATGTGTTATTGCCGGCAACCGGGAGGTCAATCTCAAGAAGGCCGCCAAGGTGTCAGGCAACAAAAAGGCTGAGATGATTCATCAGAAGGAGCTGTTGCCGCTAACCGGATACATTCGCGGCGGATGTACGGCTATTGGGATGAAAAAGGAATATCCGGTGTTTTTCAGCAGTGAATTCTGTGACTTTGACCGGGTATATGTGAGCGCCGGCCAACGTGGGCTTCAGCTTGAGGTACCCCCGGCCGAATTTATGGCTGTTGCCCGAGGCACGCTTGCCGATATTACTGATGTTAATGTTGATGAGGTATGAATACATTTGGTGTAAACTTTCGTCTCACGACATTCGGTGAGAGTCACGGTCCGGCATTAGGGGGAATAGTAGACGGGATGCCTCCGTGCATACAACTGGATATGGATAGTATTCAGGCAATGCTTGACCGGCGGCGTACAGGTCGTGATATTCTGACCTCTCAGCGTCGGGAGGAGGATATTCCGGAAATATTGTCGGGAGTCTCTCCTGCCGGAGTGACACTCGGTACTCCCATCGGATTTATATTCCGCAACCGTGATGCGCGCAGCGGAGACTATCGGGAGGTGGAATGTCATTATCGTCCCAATCATGCCGATTATGCTTATGAACGGCGGTATGGTATCCGGGATGCCCGCGGAGGTGGCCGTTCATCGGCCCGTGAGACCGTGAGTCGGGTCATGGGTGGTGCGCTTGCGCTTCAGGCTCTGTCACACTACTATCCCGACATTGAAATTCAAGCGAAAGTGACTGCCGTAGGAAGAACCGGTTATCCGGATGTGTTGCGAAAGTTGTCTGAAGATGTCATACACCCGGAATTGCCGGATGACGAGGAGGTTGAGATGGCGATGAGAAATGCTGTCGCATCCGCACGTGAGGACAATGATTCCGTAGGGGGAGTGGTGACTTGTCTTGTCAAGGGTGTTCCCGCCGGCGCAGGCAATCCGGTCTTCGGCAAATTGCATGCATTGTTGTCTGCCGGTGTGATGTCAATAAATGCTGCGAAGGGATTTGAGTATGGACTGGGCCATGAGATGTCATTCAGCCGGGGTTCCGAGGTGTTGGATAACTTCTCTCCGGGCTTCGAACCGACGGTGACCGGTTCCAATTTTTCGGGTGGTATACAAGGGGGTATTTCCAACTCCATGCCGATTTTTTTCTCCGTATACTTCAAACCTACACCGACCATCGCCCGTTCCATTCCGATGCCCGACCGCGACGGTAATGTCTCCGAGGTGTGTGTCAAGGGACGTCATGACCCTTGTGTGGCGCTGCGCGCCCCGGTCATTGTCGAGGCCATGACAGCCCTGGTTCTGGCAGATGTGTTGTTGCCGTCCTGATAAAAAACTGCTTTATGATGAGCCCTGTGAGATTATATTCAGCCAACAACGATAATAAAAAACTTTGCCGGGATGAATCCCTATTATAAAGATTATGCCGAATATCTTTCGGAACGATTTCCGGGTATGAAGGTGCAGAAGATTTCTGTCAATGCGGCTTTGGGTTGTCCCAACCGTGACGGAACTCTCGGCACCGGAGGCTGTATATACTGTGACAACAGCAGTTTCACTCCTTCATACTGTATGGCGGGAGATGATGTGGCTGTACAGCTCGAAAAGGGTAAAGAATTCTTTGCCCGCAAGTATCCCGAGATGAAATATCTGGCATATTTTCAGTCATTCACCGGGACATACGCGCAAAGCGCGGATTACCTGCGGACTTTATACGGTAAGGCGACAGCTCTTGATGATGTGGTGGGATTGGTGATTGGAACCAGGCCGGATACCATCTCGGACGAGGTGTTGGATATGTTGTCTGACTTTAACAGTCGTCTGCCGGTGATGATTGAGATAGGTGTGGAGACCTCGAGCGACCGGACACTTAAACTCGTCAATAGAAATCATACGTGGAACGATGTCATAGGTGCGGTGACACGACTTGCAGAGCGCAAGATTGATGTCGGTGTACACCTGATAGCGGGTTTGCCCGGAGAGGCCGGGGAACGTACGTTGCAAAGTGTAAAGGATGTGTGCCGATTGCCGATTGGCAGTATAAAGCTCCATCAGCTTCAGATAATACGAGACACCCCCCTGCATAAAGCTGTCGAACGGGGTCAGATAGAGGTAACTCCGTATACTTTGGATGAATATATATCGTTATGTAAACGGGTGGTATCGGTTGTGCCTCGGCATATAGCTATTGAGCGCTTTGTCGCTTCCGCACCACCCTCGATGGTCGTCTCTCCGCATTGGGGTATAAAGAATTACGAATTTGTCAATATGCTTCATTCCCGACTGGCCGAACGACAGATATGATATGGGAATTAAACAGCTTGAAGTACATACAATAAAATACTGATACTTAACATAAAACCAAATCATAGATATGAAAAGAAGAGAACTGATTGCAAGTGCGTTAATCGCTGCGGCATGTCTTTCTGCCCATGCAGCCGGGGAGGAGTCCGGCCGTCTCACCATACAGGTGCCGACAGATTTCGGCAGCGAAAAGGTCGTTGTGAGACATAACCTGCTGGACAATATGATAGCCGGTCGAAGGGATACGCTCGTCGCCGATACTCTCGTATTGGTGGACGGCAAAGCTTCCTTATCATTTGACCCTGCAGGAGCCGCTTATTATTTCTTCAATGCGGATGGCGAGAACAATATCCCTGTATTTGCAAAACCAGGTGAGAATATAACGGTCAATATCAGTGCTGTCACTCCCGGAAAGTATGTCATCACCGGCTCACCCCTTATGGAGGGTATATCCGAATATAATAATCTTATTGCACCGCTTGAGGCGGAGTATGCCGGGCTTATGGCCTCCGGTCAGGCATCTGAGGAGACTATTGCCTCATTAATGAAACGTTATGACGACACAACCGGAGATTTCATCAATAAAAATATAAACTCCCCGGTCGTGACATACGTGCTTCTGAATGCTCAGGGTGAGGAATTTATCGAGCTTTATGACCGCATAGGTTCTGATGCCCGATCTTCAATTCTAATGCCTATGGTGGACGCAATG
>CAMWRB010000089.1 GCA_947176545.1 uncultured Porphyromonadaceae bacterium | reverse complement strand
GTATGAACCACCGTGCTTGATGTCGCCCGATTTGTCCAGAACGACCTTGCTGGCTGTCGCCGAACCCTCGTTACCGGAACCCCAGAAGCTTGTATCCTTATTGCCGGAGGTGCTGGGTATGATGACATTCTTGGTGCCTAACAGAGTTTTGGCTGAATATGTGCCCCACTCCTCCATGCCGGCGTTAGGCATCTGATATACGGCCTCAGTCGTGAAATATTTGGAATCAGAATTAAATCCGTCGGCAACGGCCTGATACTCATAGCGTGTGCCGGGCTTAAGCCCTGTCAGGGTGACTGACACCTCCGTACCCGCGCGTGTAGCCTCGACACTCTTTGTAGTCCATTCAGTAGTGCCGGCCTCACGGTAACGTATTCCCGCATTTGCGGCATTCTCATCTACGATTGAAGCTTTGAGCGTCACCTTGCGGGCACCTACAGCCATGAAGTTGGTCGGGTCAATCGCATCATTGACAATAATCGGGGCCTCTTCCACCCGGGCGTTCTCACCCACAGCGATACGAAGGTCTTTGGTACGAACCTTACCGAATCCGTCTGTCACAGAGAGTGAGATGACGTACTCCGTGTCACGTGCGGGCAACGAATTAAGATACTGTGTACTGAAAGTGATGTTGGAACTCTGGCGTGTCACACCATCGTATCCCTCGACCTCCGTGATATCCTTATCCCAGTATATACCGGCAGCATTAAGCTCGCTCTTCTGCTGAGTGGTAGTCTGTTTGACATCGATACTTGTGGACGGGAGATGCAGATTCTGGGGGTCCTTGCATGTCATCAGGAATGAATTAATCTCATTGAAAGCAATAACATTGACCACCAAATCTTTGGTAAACTCACCCGGTTCGGCATACTGCTGCTTGTCGATATCAAATCCGCTGCCCTGGATAGCCGGAGCTGCAAAGATAGCGATAGTGTCGCGTATCAGATTCTCCTTTTCAACCACAGTGATGGTAAAGAATCCTGCACCCTCTTCCTCAGGTTCGTTAGGATTGAAAGATATGTTAATCTCATATTCGTAAGCAGGTTTCACACCCTCGATAACATGATTTTTTGTAAACTTCGCACCCTCGGCATTCACACCGGTGATTGTCACGTTCAGTTTGGATTCACGGACACCCGCCTCATCGTATGGCATCATGAAATATCCTTTGGCATCGGTGTAATTATCCTCGTTGAAAACAAGTTCACCGGTAGAGGAGGCGACCTTTATCTCGAAATCGCGCATCAGCGAAGTGTCGATTGTCGATGAATTGACAGTCACCACCGAGTTGGCTATCTTACATGTCAGGGTGACATCATTATTCTTGCCTCCATCTATATTGAACGGCTGGTAGCCGCGGAAGAAACGGGCTTCGAAAGAGGCGGGCACGGAGTCACCGGTCCACGCCTCGGCTACATAACGTCCCTGCTTGAGAACCTCATGCGACGGGAGATTGGAGAGACCTACATACTTGCGCACAAGTCCCTTTTCGCTTGATATGTATACCACACACTTGTCAGCAAGCTCATCATCGTTGAGCTGCGCACGCGTTACGTCGGAATCCACCTTTACGCTCATTCTGAGCACACCGTCTGCTTCACCGAACGGTTGCTCCATCGAGCAGGACTGCATGAGAGAGGATACTGCAGCAGCAGTGGCTATTGCATATGTATATAATCTTTTCTTATTCATGACAATCCTTTTTAATTGATATGAAGTTTAAGGGTTTTGGTCGTAGTGCCGTTGGCATCACCGACGGTCAGGATGAAGTTATGGTCGCCCTCACCTAAGGCGCTCAACAGCGTCATAAATCCTGTGATGTCGAATGACACCTCCTTTTTACCACCGACATTGACCGGCAAACCCAGACCGGTGAGAGGCTCTTCCAAATCATCCGGATTTACAAGGTCGAGGTTTTGTGACAATCCTACATTCTCCAGTTCCTCCGCTGTAAGTTTGGCAGAATCAATCTTCACCTTGAATTCGGTTATACCACCGTCGGCTGAAGATGATACATTGAGCACGACATACGTTTTGTCAGTCACCACATTGACCTCATCAAGATTGACAGGCACCATACTCTTGTCGGCAGGTTGTGCGGATGTTATCTGAGGAGCGGTTTTCTCAACGGGAGGAGTAGGAGGAGTCGGCTCGTCACCGCTACCGGAGTTGCCCTGTGTCGGACGGCTGTCATCCGTAAGCAGGGTATCATCACCCTCGCCATCGGCATTATAATTCATATCAACGGTCTCGATAGTGGCATCGACCTTGACAGCCGGAGAGATAGTACCGGGGTCGTCCGGAACAATCCCCTGCATCTTGAACGTGATGGTATAGTGGTTGCCGGGAGCCACATCCTCATACACTTTGGATTCGACAATATAGTCACCGTCTACCGTTCCTTCAAATGTAGCGGTGAGTGTGATTGACTCATTGACATATTTGAAATATGCCGAGCGGGTTTCTCCGGCTTCAAAAGTCTTGACACCCTCGTCACCGGCCTTAACTATCACCTTGGAATCTGCGCTCATAGCTCCGAGAAGATTCGGACCGAATTTGACAGTCACTCTTATATTGCTCAGTGAGGCTACGATAGGTTCTGCCTCCTCGGTGAGTTTGTCCGGCTCGATAGTTACCTTGGTCGTACCCTCATAGTAGGGTGACTCCCATTCGGCTATGGGATTCTCCCCATAATGTGCCTTGACTTCATACTCGCCGGCAGACAGGGTGAGAATCTCCGGCATATCGGAATACTTATAAGTGGCTACCGGGGTTCTCTTACCCTCCGGAGTGATTTCAATCTGAAAATCGTCTGTTGAGGGAAGGCCGGCACGAGTAGTCAAAGCCCCCTCGGGATTCTGAATTGTAGGCACGAGACAGCTTGTACGAAGCTGTCCTTTGCCGACATTCTCGTCGTCGTCAGGGAATGGAGTCTCCTTGGAGCATGCCCCCAACAACATGACAGCGGCAAGCGCGGTGATTATATTCTTATATATTTTCATTTCCGAATGTCTGATTAGTAGTTAAGTTTAATATTATCGATAGTAAGCACCGAGCCGGTAGCGACTGCGTGATATTGATTGGCACCGATAGTATGGTTGCCGACAGCGCCGAAACCCTCATTAAGTTCATTACCGGAGGGAATGTGAATCGGGGCGATAGTGCTCTTCGAGGATTTGAATTCGACTCTCAGTTTGGCAACCTTTTTACCGAACGGATAAGCAGCGAAATTAACAGTCACTTTCTTCATTGTCGATGATGAAGTCAGGTCTGTGGACTTCTCAAAGATTTTAGCTCCCGAAGCATCGAGCAGTGAAACGTATACAGTACCGGTATCCGTACCCTGAGGCACGTATGAATAATCAAACGTCAGCGACTTGGGCCTTGAGGCGAAATTAATACCGTTTGAACGTGAAGCACCGGCCGTGTTATCAAATGAGTATGTGCCGAGGAAAAGCTCACCGGCTACCTTCTCATTATCTGCAAACGTAGCGGCTGAAGTATTATAGTTTGTGCCTCCGGCAGCTCCTCCGGTACGAGCCGGGGTCTGTCCATTGGTGCTGTAACCTACGTTTCTGATGACAGCCTGACCATTCTCGACATAGGTAGACGGCACAACAAACCATGTATTCTTATTGACCGCGTTCGGATTACATGTCTTGGGGTTAATTGTAGCCCAGCCATTGGGTATCTGACGGTCAATGGAGGAAGTGTTGGTATAGGTCACCGGCCAGCCATAATATGTACCTCCACACTGCAGGTTATCGACTTTCAACTGCGAAGTCTGTGAGAAATCGCTGTTGGGGATTTGTGCCTGAGCTTCAGTGTGCATTCTGATGACCTGTCCGTCGGAAAGTTTTGTACCGGCAGCTACGTCCGTCAGTGAATAACCTAACATGTAATCCGTATCCGGAGTCAAGTCCGTCAGAGTTATGATGCCCTTGGTCGTATCGCGGCTGATATTATTATTGGAGTAGGCTGTCACAACCTTACCATCAGCCGATAGAGTGTACAGATATACGCCATTGACGATATTGAACAACTGAGCCGCTTCCTTAGGTGTGACCTTGAACATGGCGGATGTACTCATAGCATCAGCCTCCAGAGTATATTCAGGTTCAATCACCGTGAGATTGAACGGAATCTCCGTATTCTTGTAGATGAGCTTCATCGGGAGCGGATTGTGCTCGACATCGCAAAGCTCAAGGGTAAAGATATAGTTCTTGGTCTCAAGATTGCGTGTACGTGGCGATTCGGTCCATGAAACCACCTTGGAGGCCTTGTAACCGTCATTCTGACACAGATTCTCGAATTGTATCAGCTCCGGTCGGAAACCATTGTATGTTATTTCTACCGTAGCCGGCACACCGGTCTTACCCGGATTTGCACCATCACGGAATATATAATTGGCTTTACAATTCTGCTCGACCACACCGAGTTCAACCTTTGATGTCTGCAAATCCAGTGTAACCGGCTCGGCCATACGGCCCAATATATCCGTAACCTTGAGCGTCACGGAGAAGTTACCCTCGGGAAGATTGGCGGAAAGGTCGGTAACATCCACACCAACCCACTGGTTGTTGGCATCGGGGTCCTTATACAGACCTGTCACTACGACGCCTGACTCACGAAGCTGAGCCTGCACATTTTCGTCCGCACCGACAAGCTCGACCATGCGGCCGAATACCGGCTCGTAATTACCTCCGGCCACCGTCAGCTCGCATGAGCGGATACCGGCTTTGACCATCGCGTGGAATTTCAAATCCGAGGGAGCGGGATTACCGGCAACGGCATCGACCGAGGTGCCTTCGGAAAATCCGACGGCTGTCACTACGGGCACCGGGGAATTAACAAGCTCATCCGACATTGAGATAACGACTTTCTCCTTCTCCAGAGAGTCGTCAAATATTACCTCCAATGCGGCATCCCCGGTCGGGTCGGCCGTAACATTATATGTCATGTGATAATGATGACGTGCCAATGCCGTGAAACGTGCGGCACTCAATGTAAGCGTCTTGCCGCTCGGATGAGTCACGGTGAGCATAAGCGACACATTGCCCGGAGCCATAAAGCCGGGACGCGTCTCATCCTTGGCGAAACGCACATCATTGTCACCGTCAGTCGTAGCGACAGAACGGTAATCTCTGAAGTACTGCTTGAACGCATCGGTATACTCTACGCTTATCATCGTGTGAGCCAATGAGGCGGTGACATCGACCTCCGACTCACGGCCTTCGTGCACGCTAACCTCGGTTGTGCCGATAAAACAGGGCTTGTCAAAACCGCTGTCATGAATATTACCGTAATATGCAGTGAGAGTGTAGTCGCCTACATCAAAGCCCTCTTCAGCCCTGAATTCCTCCAACGTATTCCAAGTCTGGGCGGAATTGGTGTCATGATTTAGCAGAGTGATAGCGAAAAGCTCTGCATCAGGCGCTTCGAGTCCGGGAACCGCCCTTACCACCGGCAGAGCGTCCTTGACATCAGCTGATGAGGAAAGCTGCAGGGAAATACCTCCCTGACCTTGTCTGCCAACCCACGGATTATCTTCGGAGCATGCTCCGAACACCATGGCCACAGTGCCCATCAGCAACAGTTGATTACAAAGTTTCATATTTTAAGATGTTAGTTCAGTTTTTATCGTAAGAATTTAATCTGTAAGAATTTTCAATGAGTCCGTTTCAGCTCATTATATCAGTCAGTCCGATACCTGTCAAAGGTAAGTGAGTGACATTGC
>CAMWRB010000088.1 GCA_947176545.1 uncultured Porphyromonadaceae bacterium | reverse complement strand
TACCCAGGGTTGTGACTCAATCTCGCGTATATCTTCCGGGGTGAAATCGTTGGAGCCGATGTCGAGTGTATGTCCGGATGTGACGCGCTTGTTGATGACCAGATAGTCCGAACGTACGAACGAGTCCGGCTCATGCCACAGTGATTTGGCATCCGTATAGAATTGTAACGCTCCGGCTACAATCGTGAGTCCTATAAAGTTGGAGAGAATGAATCCCGCGATGCGGGCCGTGGATGTGTTGCGTCTGAGCAACCGGCTGACGAGGGGATATTTCATAACTTGATGTTTATAGCGGAGTGTAACAGTATCGGATTGCCGACGGAGGTGGAAATGACGGAAGCTCCGCGTCGGGCTACCTCCTCGGCAATGATTTCGGCGGCGATGAGGTTATTGGCCGAGTCGAGATGGCTGACCGGTTCGTCGAGCAGCAGGAAGTCGAACGGCATGCAGAGCGCGCGGACGATTGCGAGGCGCTGCTGCTGTCCGATAGACATCTTGCGTGCGGGATAGTCAGCACGTCCCTCGATACCGAGACGTCGCATCCACTCCTCTATACGTCGTTCATCGACCTGGTCGGTGAGCGCATTCTTCAGGCGTACGTTATCAAGAGCCGTGAGTTCGGGGAAGAGCGAAAGGTCCTGGGGCAGATAGGCGATATGCCGACGGCGAATCTCCTGCCAGTCGGGGAGTTTGAGAGTGGCGGTATCTATTCCGTTGAAGAGGAGTTTCCCCTTGAAGTCGCGACGGTTGCCGTACAGATAGGACATAAGCGACGACTTGCCACCCCCGGAGGGAGCCTCGATGAGGTAATTCTTGCCACGTCTGAAACTAATATTGGTGAGCCATATGGCCGAGTTGGGTATTGACTCGCCGATGAAGACCCGCGGCAGCATTTCGCTCAGGGTTATCTCTTCGATGCGAGGCAGGTATGCCGGATTGTCAGTGGTATCAGATGTCATAAGGTGTTGCCGGAGAAAGGCTCTTATTTGGGATTAACCAATTTCGGGAGATATGAGATGACAGGTTTCGGGGATGTAATCCCGAGGTTGAGGCGCAGACCGCCGTCATGTTGGTGTACGGTGGCGGTGATGAGAGTCTCATCGGCATTCTTCATTACCAGACCTGCAGATGCTCCCTCCAATTCTTTGGCTGCATCAGCGACCTTGAGTGCTCCTGCCCCATAGTTGCCGACCGATATCTTAAGCAGGTTGCCTTCCGATACCGGTTTTAACCCCATGCCGTAGAGTGACTGCATCAGTGGAGCCTGATTACCGGTAGTGGCGATGGATGCGATAAAGGGTACATCGGTTTTATCCATATCAGTGGTGACGGATGTGGCGAGGGCGACAGTGCCGTCGAGAGGCGTGAGGAGGTTTTTGTAGAGTGCGGGCATCGTGCCGCCGAGGGATTCGGCCGTCTTGAGAAGTTGGTCGATAAGCTGATGAGGGAGTGAGATGGCGAATATGGTGTTGGCATTACCACCGAGAGCGGCTGTCTGTGCGACATCAATCTTTCCGAGTTTGAGATTGCACTTGGCGATATGTCCGTTGGAGTCGAGCATGTCGGCGGTCATTTCCACCTTCTTATCCTTGGCATCGGCATATCCGGCGACAGCGACTACATTGTCAAATACCATCGAGAGAGCCATGCGCAGCGAGGCCCGTTCGGAGAAGGACATGCTTGAGGCATCTATAGCGGCGGATATGGGTACATAATATGCGATGTCGTGTTCGCATGCGCTCAGTGTGGCGGCATACTCGTTGCTCATGAAACTGCGTGCCTTGGTGAGGGCGGCGTATTCGGAGATTCTGTCGAAATTGCCCTTGGAACACAGCCATACCTGATTGCCGGACTGCACAAGGCTGTCGGCTGTATAGAGCTTGTCCCGCTGTGTCCATTTCAACCCGGTTTTAGCCGAGGTGTACGCACGGAACTTCTCGCCGTCCTCGACACGGAAAGTGAGATAATTCTGCAGGTTGTCGGCGAAAACGACAGCGGCTGTAAATGATATTCCGGCTTCTCCGTCGAGCAGAGAGGCGATGTCGAACTTCGGAAAAGCCGTGACAAGTTCTTTTCTGAGCCGTTCGTCATTCTTGACGACACTTCCGTCAGCTTTTCCGCCGTTGTTGTCGATAAAACGGTCGATGTCGAGCACCTGCACGTATGCCGGGTCAGCCGGAACGGTCTGCAGCAGTGCTTCGGCGTGAGCCGGCGTGTCGGTATTTGAACAGGCCGAGAGCAAAGTGAGGGAGACAAGGAGGATGGAGAGGAGTGTATAATAGTGGTGTTTCATACCTTGTAAAGGTGTTTTAAAGCAGAGTTATTCTTATTATAAGCCAAAGTTAAGAAAAAATCCTTATCTTCGCATAAAATACGAAAAAAATCATAACAATGAGTATCATATCCAACCGAGTGGAGAGTCTTGCGGCATCCGCGACTCTTGCCATGTCTCAAAAGAGTGCCGAGCTGAAGGCTGCCGGCGTTGATGTAATCAATATGTCGGTGGGCGAGCCTGACTTTGACACCCCGGAGCATATCAAGGAGGCCGCCAAGCGTGCTATAGACGAGAATTATTCACGTTATACTCCGGTGCCGGGATACATGTCTCTGCGCAAGGCGGTATGCGAGAAGCTGCGCCGCGAGAACGGCATCGAGTTCGCGCCCGAGCAAGTCGTAGTGGGCAACGGCGCCAAGCATGAACTGTGCAATGCCGTGATGGCGCTTGTCAATCCCGGCGACGAGGTGATTATACCGGTTCCGGCATGGGTGAGCTATGTCGAGATGGTCAAACTTGCCGAGGGTGTGCCCGTGACAGTGAGTGCCGGTATCGATTCAGACTTCAAGATAACAGCCGCTCAGCTTGAGGCTGCCATCACGGAGCGCTCCAAGGTCTTGATGCTCAACAGTCCCTCCAATCCTACCGGCAGTATCTACACCTATGATGAGCTGAAGGCTCTTGCCGATGTGCTGGCGCGTCATCCGCAGATTATCATACTGGCGGACGAGATATATGAGCATATCAACTTTGTTGAGCATGTCCACAGTATCTCGGAGTTTGAGGCAATACGCGACCGTGTGGTCATCATCAACGGTGTCTCCAAGGCATATGCCATGACCGGCTGGCGTATAGGCTATATGGCCGGTCCGACTGCGATAGCCAAGGCTGTCACCAAGCTTCAGGGACAATACACATCGGGTGTTTCGTCAATAGCTCAGAAAGCTGCCGAGGCTGCATACAACGGACCGCAGGAGTGTATCGAGGAGATGCGCGCAGCTTTCCATCGCCGCCGTGACATTATCGTAGAGCTTGCACGTGAAATACCGGGCTGGCGCGTGAATTGTCCGCAGGGTGCGTTCTATCTCTTCCCGGAGGTGAGCAGCTATGTGGGCAAGCGCAACGGTGACCGTGTCATAGAGAGTGTCAATGACTATGTGATGTATCTGCTTGAGGAGGCTCACGTGGCGTGTGTCGATGGCGCGGCGTTCTGTGCTCCGGGCTATATGCGTCTGTCGTATGCCACTTCCGACGACAATATCCGCGAGGCAATGCGACGTATCCGCGAGGCGTCTGTCAAGCTGGTGTAAAGAGTCGCATGAACGTGGGTATCTCCGGCACATAGTGACAAAATAAATTATTATTTACTAATGAATAAAAAAGGATTATTGGCGGGACTCCTGTTGGGAGCTTCCGCCATACCTGTATCAGCAGGTGATATGATAGAGAGAATTGAACCACCCTACTGGTGGACGGGAATGAAGAACGATACTCTGCAGCTGATGGTGTCCGGTCCGGATATAGCTTCAGCCAAGGTGACCGTGGATTATCCCGGTGTGCAACTGATAGAGGATGTGGATGAGGTGAGTCCCGACTACAAGATACTCTATCTGAAGATAGCCGACAATACTCGTCCCGGAGAGATGAAACTCCATTTCGAGGCGGGTGAGTTGTCGGAGATTGTGAATTATGAATTGCGTGCGCGTAAGTCACCCGGCGAGGCTCATACAGGTTTCGATGCCGGCGATGTGCTCTATCTTCTGATGCCCGACCGGTTTGCCGAGGGTAAGGCCGCGTCGTCTGACCCGTATGCCGGTCTGGAATATAAGGCCATGCCTGACCGCGATAATCCCAATGCGCGACACGGCGGCAACATCGCCGGCATTCGTGAACACCTCGACTATATCGAAGACCTCGGGGTTACAGCGGTATGGGTATGCCCGGTGCTGGAGAACGATATGCCCGGCGGTTCATATCACGGGTATGCCACTACCGACTATTACCGTATAGACCCTCGTTTCGGCACCAATGACGAGTGGGCGGAATTTATCGCTGAGGCGCAGAAACGCGGTATAAAAGTCGTCATGGATATGATATTCAACCATTCGGGTTCGGCCCATCGATGGCTGGAGAATATGCCTATGGAGGACTGGTATAATCATCCCGAGGGAGACGTGATGACCAATTTCCGCCTGACGACCGTTCACGACCCGTATGCGTCGGATTATGACAAGGATGCTACGGTCAACGGTTGGTTCGTGCGGTCGATGCCTGACCTGAACCAGCGCAATCCCCATCTGATGAAATATCTGACTCAGAACAGCATCTGGTGGATAGAGAGCAGCGGCATCAACGGCATACGTATGGATACGTATCCCTACGCCGATATGCAGGGTATGGCCTCATGGGCACGCGACGTAATGGCAGAATATCCGAACTTTAATATAGTCGGTGAGTGTTGGTACGGTAACGAGGCCGGGTCTGCATTCTGGCAGGACGGTTCGCGTGTCAATCCACAGCGTACGGAACTCCCTACGGTCATGGACTTCAAATTGGTGATAGACGGTCACAAGATGTTTGATGAGGAAACCACTCCGTGGACAGGACTGAATAATCTGTACGACCATCTATCCAACGACTTCCTGTATGCCGACCCGCAGCGTGTTCTGACATTTCTTGACAATCACGACACAGACCGCTTCCTGTTGCAGGAACCGGACTCTCTCGATGTGTGGCGACAGGCAGTCACGTTTCTGCTGACCTCGCGTGGCATTCCGCAGATATATTATGGTACTGAACTGCTGATGAACGGCTCGAAAGAGGGTTGTGACGGCTTTGTACGCCGCGATATGCCCGGCGGATTTGAGGGCGATACGGTCAATGCCTTCACCCGTGAGGGTCGTACAGAGCTGCAGAACGAAGCTTTGGATTATCTCTCCGGACTGTTGCATTGGCGCAAAGGTGAGGCCAATGCAGTGATTGCCAAGGGTAGCTTGAAACACTTCATGCCTATCAACTGTGCATATGTCTATGAGCGTCGTCTCGGTGACAAGCAGATAGTGGTATTGATTAACGGTACGGATGATGTAATGGACCTCGAAATGGCCCGCTACGCCGAGATATTGCCGGCGGGCACAAAGATGCACCGTTCCCTCGGAGGCGAGGATGTAGAAATCACCGACACTCTCCGTCTCGCACCCCGCGAGACACTCCTGCTCCAGAACTTCTGATGTATACCCCGTAACCAAACTCTCCGGTGTCAGAGATGTCGCGGAGCGATTACTTCTGAATAATCAATTAGCCCGGCACATCGTGTCGGGCTAATTAGATGTAGTCGCTACGCGACAATTGCATCAGATATGATTACCTGTCACTTCGTCACTTGTCGAGTGAGGAGTAGCGGGAGTTGGCGCTTTTGTATTCCTGACTTCGTCACTCAAAAACCATTAATTTTATAATTGGCTTATGTACAG
>CAMWRB010000087.1 GCA_947176545.1 uncultured Porphyromonadaceae bacterium | reverse complement strand
AGGTCATACACCGTAGCCTCGGCAGCCTTTACATTCCATCCGGCGGCTACAAAGTCGCCGGTCAGCCATATGCCGAGTTGCATCTTTTCGCTGTAGGGCGCCAGAGGGCGTTCGACGGTCTGTTCGGCAGCGGGATTGAAGCTGTAGACATTTCCGAACTCGTAGAGACGCAAATCCACCGCCTTGCGATTGACATTGTGGGCGATAGACTCCAGACCGCCATAGAGTAGTGTGCGACGCATCACGGAGAGGTCGCCGCTGAGCGGATTGAGCACGCGCACGCAATTTTCGGCCGGCCATACCTCATTATTTTCGTAATATGAGCGGGCTGTAAGCGAATTGTTCATGATTTCCATGAAGCCCTGAGCCGTCAGCATGTCGGATATGAGCTGCTGGAGCGCATAGCTCTCATCGACATCAGTGCGCTGCGACAGGTTGGCGTGCATCTCCGTGCCTATTTCCACATTGTTATATCCGTATACGCGTAGTATCTCCTCGACCACATCGCACGGACGGGTGACGTCCACACGGTAAGTTGGTACACGCAATTTGAGAATGTCGGGATTTTCGGTCTCGGTTACACCAAACTCCAGAGCCTTCAGGATACAGAGCACGAGTTCACGCGGTATCACTTTCCCGATAAGCCGGTGACAGTAATCGAGTGAGAAATCCACCTCTGCCGGTTCCACCGGGTCGGGATAGATATCAACGACCGGTCCGCAGACCTCACCTCCGGCCAGCTGTTGCACCAGGAGAGCAGCCAGACGGGCGGCATACAGTGTGATTTCAGGGTCAGTGCCACGCTCGTAGCGGAACGAGGCGTCGGTTGAGAGGCCGTGTCGGCGCGCAGTGCGGCGGACACGGGTGGGATTGAAATATGCACTCTCTATGAATATATTTGTCGTGCTCTCGGTGACACCGCTGTCGAGTCCGCCGAATACACCGGCTATACACATCGGCTGTTCGGCATCACATATCATCATGTCAGCGCCGTCGAGAGTGCGTTCCACGCCGTCGAGAGTGGTGAACTTGGTCCCCGGCTCGCATGTCCGGATTACAATCTCTTCGCCTGATACCTTGTCGAGGTCGAAGCAGTGCAACGGCTGACCGAGACCAAGCAACACGAAGTTGGTGATGTCCACGATATTGTTGATGGGTCTCTGACCGGCTGCGACGAGCAGACTCTTCAGCCAGTCGGGAGATTCGGCCACCTTGACACCGCGTATGGTGACACCGCTGTAACGGCGGCAACCCTCGCTGTCCATAATTCTTACAGCTGCTCCTCCGGTCTCGTGAGCCACCGCGAACTCATCGACATCGGGCATACGTACCTCCGGGAGTACAGCGTTATGGTCTTTCTCATATAGATGACGCCACAGATATGCTTTCAGGTCGCGTGCGCAACCGATATGGCTTGCACCGTCCACACGGTTGGGGGTCAGCTCCACCTCAAGACGATAGTCGCTTTCCACATTAAAGTACACTGATGCGGGGGTGCCGGGAGCAACCTCCTCGTCAAGCACCATGATACCGTCGTGAGAATTACCTATGCCAATCTCATCCTCGGCACAAATCATGCCGAACGACTCGACACCGCGGATTTTCGACTTGCGTATCTGAAACTCCTTGTCGCCGTCATAGAGGGTCGTGCCTATCGTGGCTACAACCACGGTCTGACCGGCTGCGACATTGGGCGCACCGCAGACTATCTGCACC
Organism: uncultured Porphyromonadaceae bacterium; assembly: GCA_947176545.1. Classification (GTDB taxonomy): domain Bacteria; phylum Bacteroidota; class Bacteroidia; order Bacteroidales; family Muribaculaceae; genus Lepagella. The sequence continues at coordinate 4,073 of CAMWRB010000087.1, read as the reverse complement.
GGAGCCTCCTGACCGAGGTCCACGGTCGTGACGTGAAGATGGTCTGAGTCGGGATGCGGAACGCATGTCAGAACCTTACCGATGATGATGCCCCTCAGACCGCCGCGTATCGACTCCACCTCCTCGACAGTATCACACTCCAGTCCGAGAGAGGTGAATACAGCGGCCAGTTCCCGCGGAGTATAATCAAAATCGATATAGCGTCTGAGCCATTTATAACTGATATCCATATATGATGTTAAGTTGAAATGCCGTCGGGCCGAGCGCCACAGGCATATACATTTATTCTATTGAGGTGCAAATTTAGTGAATTTCCAACTTTTTTATAGAGAAAATCCCAACTTTTTTGTTAAATTTGCTCACGAAATATGTAAAAAAGATATTTAAACGCGACAAATCCATGAAAATCCACCACGAGGGCACCAACATTCTGATATTGCTCTTCATAGTGCTCGCGGCGCTCAACGTGCCGGTGTGGCTCTTCCTGCCCCCGTGGATTCTCCCGGCGGCGCTCACATTGCTCTCGGTGGTGGTGTATTCATTCGTGTTCAACTTCTTCAGATGTCCGCATCGCGTCTTCCACGGTGACACCACCGACCTGCTTGTCAGCTCCGTGGACGGTCACGTCGTGGCTCTTGAGAGAGTCTATGAGCCGGAGTATCTCAAATCCGAGGCCATACTTCTCTCTGTCTTCATGTCCCCGCTCAATGTTCACGCCAACTGGTTTCCATGCAGCGGCACGGTGGATTATGTCCGTCATCACAACGGCCGCTATCTGTCGGCTTACCTCCCGAAGAGTTCCACCGAAAACGAACGCTCTACAATAGGTGTCATCTGCGAAAACGGCCAGCGTATCACGGTCCGGCAAATAGCCGGTGCGATGGCGCGCCGTATCGTGACCTACGCTCACAAGGGTCAGCATGCCGACATTGACGAGCATCTCGGATTTATCAAATTCGGTTCGCGCGTGGATATATACCTGCCACTCGACGCCGAAATATTGGTGGAGATGAAGCAGCTCACACGCGGCGGCCTGACCCCGATTGCCCGTTTGCGACCGAAATCCGAGACCGGTCTCCCTTAAATACCCTCTCAATACATAGTTATGAATATAATACGACGCAATATCCCAAATGCCATAACCTGCCTTAATGTACTTTCGGGATGTGTGGCTATCATTTTCGCATTTCACTCCACACGCATATACGGTTCGCTGACCGGTATGCAGTGCGCTTGGATTGCTATCGGTGTGGCAGCTGTCGCCGATTTTTTCGACGGTTTTATGGCGCGCCTCTTGAAGGCATATTCGCCATTGGGTAAAGAGCTTGACTCTCTTTGCGACCTTGTCAGTTTCGGTGTCGCTCCCGCCATGATGGTATATAATCTGTCCGCCGGTTCGCCCGATTCTCCCTGCTGGTTGCCGTGGATGTCACTGCTGATACCGGTCGCGGGTGCGCTCCGACTTGCCAAATTCAATATCGACACCCGTCAGACCACATCATTTATCGGCCTTCCTATCCCGGCCAACGCAATCTTCTGGATAGGGTATACGGCCCTTGCCGGAGCGGAGGGCACGGGAATTGCCGCCCTCACATCTCCGTATTGGCTTCTTCCGGTAATAGTGCTGGAGAGCTGGCTTATGGTTTCCCCCCTGCCGATGTTCTCGCTGAAGTTTGCCCACTATTCGCTCAGGGACAACCGTCTCAGATACTTTTTGCTCCTTGCGGCCGTTATCTTAATAATATGTACGGGAGTCGCAGGATTGTTATGGACTATCCTGCTGTATCTCCTGTTGTCACTCTTTAGCAAGTAAGAAATGAGTTTTTTAGCTGTAATATTATTGATAATTCTGGTGTGGATGCTGTTCGGCCGTCAGATTTCGGCATGGTTCCGCACCTTTATGGCTCATCGCGCGGAGGATGCTGTCAGACGTATGATGGGTATGCCGTCGCGCAAGGAGGAGCGTAAGGCGCGCAAGCGTGCCGGGCGCGAACGTCAGGCGGCCGACAACGTATACAATTCGGGTCAGTCCGGCCGGTCCTATTCACATACGAATGAACCTATCATTCCGAAGGAGTATGCCGAGGATGTGGAATTTGTAGAGATACGCGACTATTCATACACGCGCACCATCAGGTCCGACGCATCCGGTCAGACAATCTATCACGAAAGTCAGGTCGAAGAGGCTCAAATCATCGAAATCACTGATAAGTGATTAGTTCTTAATCCGTTGATGCTTTGGGTAATAAGTAATAATCAATCACTAATAACTAATCGCTATCTCAGTGTCCAAGACTCTATACATCACCGACATGGACGGAACGCTGCTCGACTCGTCGTCGCGTATCTCCGAACGTTCCGCCTCTCTGCTGAATCGTGCTATCGACTCCGGGGCATTGTTCAGTATAGCGACCGCACGTACCCCCGCTACCGTCTCAGTGCTGACGCGCCATGTCAATCTGCGGTTGCCGCTGGTTGTCATGACCGGTGTGGCCTTATGGCATCGCGATACCAACGTCTATACCGACGTTTGTCATTTTGACCCGGAGACTGTCAATCAAATCCGTGAAGTCTACCGGCATTGCGACTTGCCGGCTTTTCTCTACACCCTGCGCGATAATATGATATACATCTATCATTCGGGTCCGCTCTCTGCTACGGAGCGCCAATTTGTGGCCGAACGCGCTCATTCCCCCTACAAGCGTTTCCTGATGTCTCCGGATGGTGAGAGCGACATACCGCAACTGATTGACGATGCTGTTCTCTTCTTCGCCATGCAACCTACCGAGCCGGCCCAACGAGCTTACGGAATGTTGCGGGACGTTGCCGGGGTCAATCCAATTTGCTATTATGACCCGACTTACGGTCCGGGTCTTTCCATGTCGGAAGCCTTTCCGGCTGACGCCTCCAAAGCTAACGCAACGCGTAAATTGGCACGACGGTGTGGCGCCGAGCGCATAGTCGCATTCGGTGATAATGCCAATGATATACCGCTGTTGCAGCTTGCCGATGTCGCCGTCGCTGTCGAAAATGCAATCCCGGAGGTCAAGGAAATCGCAGATATCATTATCCCGGATAACAATATGGATTCGGTAGCGGAATTTATACTTGACGACTATCTGCAGACACATGACAATCGCTCCCGGCTGCTGACTCTCTGAACAACCGTAGCCCGCTTACATACTCTGTCGCAATGAAGTTTAACTTTGCCATATACGACCGCTTGCGCACCGGCAAACTCATCTTTCTGATATTGTCGGCCATTACGATTATCGTCATACTCCTCATATCCAACAATCTGGTCAAGGAGCTGGCGCGTCAGGAGCGCGAGCGTATGAATATATGGGCCAAGGCGACCGAGCGATTGGCACAGGCCGAAGTGGATGCCGACTACGAATTTCTGCTCTCCATAATTCAACAGAACAATTCCATCCCGGTATTGGTCGCTGACAGTGACTTCAATATCATCGAGCACCGCAACTTTTCCCTGCCGGACAAATCCGACACCCCCGGTGGGAGTATCGCCGACCTGACGGAACGTAACCGCACATATTTGGTCAAACGGCTCAAGGCTCCCGGTGGGGATACACCGCTCGAGGAGATGGCCGCCAAGAACGACCATTTCATACGTGTCGAAATCTACGCCAATACCTATCAGTATATCTATTACGAAGACTCAATCCTGCTGAAACGGCTGAGCCTCTATCCTTACGTGCAGTTAGGGGTGATGTTCGTAATGGTGCTGATTATATACTTCGCGGTGGTCTACAGCAAACGCGCTGAGCAGAACCGTGTCTGGGCGGGCCTTTCCAAGGAGACGGCCCATCAGCTCGGCACGCCTATATCCTCACTGATGGCATGGAGCGAATATCTGCAGAGCACCGGTCTCGACCCCGCGATTGTGGCCGAAATCAACAAGGATGTGAAGCGCCTGTCGGTCATAGCTGACAGATTTTCCAAAATCGGTTCAGTGCCGGAATTGCAACTCGAATACCTCAACGAGACGCTCCGTGACTCCATCGAGTATATGAACTGTCTCTTATGCAGATCTCGGCGTCCACGAGACTAGGCAT
>CAMWRB010000086.1 GCA_947176545.1 uncultured Porphyromonadaceae bacterium | reverse complement strand
GCCTCAAGACGTGGGAACGGACAGCAAGTACGGCACCACGCTTTTTTTGTACCCATATCCATAATCTCCATGTTCCGGTGCCGGCGAGGACGAGAGAATGCCGAATCGCTCGAAAGGAAGTAGGCAAGACATTAACTATCAATTCAATGGCACAAAGAGGAATATTATGGCTCACCGGTGTGCATCCCGATTTAAAGGTTCCGGGGCTGAGTAAAAAGCAGAATGAAGACATATCCAAAATTCTATTTGAAGGGTTGATAACATCACTCAATGAGCAAATCTCTAAGCAGAAGAATCTTGAACGAATCGGGATAAATTATCATACTTTCAGTCCTTCTCATGATATCGCTTTCACAAACGGACATCAGAAATTCCTTATAGTAGGAAATAAAAGTTTTTCTGATGCTGATTTGGAATATATTTTAAGTCAAGACCCTGATATCTTCATTATATTCATCAGTCGTCCTGCCAGCTCCAAATATTCAATCATCGAAGTGGCAAAACGTTACGATTTTCCTGTTATGACGCAGGCGATACCCAAAGTGGATTGGGCTCCTGAATCAGAACAGATTGAGCGAAGCATCGAGTCTGAACCGGAAAGAATGGATTGGACCTATCTTTCTGAATCGGGGAACAGAAATGAAATGGAATCCAAAATAATGGGATTTCTTAATCGTGATAACAGTAAAGAAATCAATAGAGCCATTCTGAGCCGCGTAAAAAGGTGGATTACCTCCGTAATGAAACCACTGATAAAAATCTTGATTGAATGTATCCTTAACGCCGGATGCCAATATTTGGGCTCATACTTCGGATTAATGCATTAAATAACGTCGCTATAACAATTTTTGATATGAACAACAGAATACCTCGAATCCTGACTTACCTGATTATCCTTTTGACCTCAATACCGGTTTTCGCCCGCGACTTCGAATACACCTACGAAGGCCAGACCCTTACTTACACCGTCATCAGTGAAGAAGAAGGCACTTGCCAAACGAAAGACGGAGATGTTGCGCCCATGATACCTGGAAATTACGTATCAGGAGAACTAATAATTCCGAACACCGTTTTTGATGGTAAAAATGAGTATTCAGTCACTTCAATCGGCAACTATGCTTTCTGCTACTGTAGAAATCTGACTTCGGTGACTATACCCAACTCCGTCACTTCAATCGGACATTATGCTTTCGTTTATTGTAGCAGTCTGACCTCGGTGATAATTCCTAACTCTGTCACTTCAATCGGACATTATGCTTTCTATGAGTGCAGCAGCCTGATCTCGGTGGCTATACCCAACTCCGTCACTTCAATCGGCATCCGGGCTTTCAACGGTTGTTACAAGTTGATAAAATCAGCCTATCCTAATACAATCTTCGACCCATTCCCGTCAGGAGTTACCATAGGATATAATCCCAACGGTGCTATTATTGAAGATGGTTGGATTTACGGTTCAGGGAAGTCAGAAATTATTTTTGCTCCTTCTACCTTCAGTGGGGATTATAGAATTCCCGAAACGGTATATTCAATAGGGAACTATGCATTTTATGAGTGTAACGGACTGACTTCTGTTATTATACCCAATTCTGTCACTAAAATTGGCGATAATGCTTTCGCAGGTTGCATCAGCTTAACTTCGGTGACTATTCCCGGCTCGGTTACATCCATCGGTCACGACGCTTTTTCAGGATGTTCTGGTCTTGACAAAACGGAATATGGAAGCATTGAGTCTTTATGCTCAATTGACTTTGGTAATGAGAACTCTAATCCGCTAAGATTCACTAATAACTTGTTTATTAATGGGGAGGAAATAAAGGATATAGTAATACCTAATTCTGTTTCCACAATAGGCAACTATGCTTTCGAGGGCTACAGCGGACTGACTTCGGTGACTATCCCGAATTCAGTCACTTCAATAGGCAACTATGCTTTTTCAGGCTGTAGCGGTCTTACATCGGTGACTATTCCCGAATCCGTCACCGCAATAGGCATCTATGCTTTTTCAGGTTGTCGCGGCCTGACCTCGGTGACCATTCCCGAATCCGTCACCAAAATCGGCAACTCTGCTTTTTCAGGTTGTAGCGGCCTGACCTCGGTGACTATTCCCGAATCCGTCACTACTATAGGCGATGATGTCTTTACAGGGTGTAGTCGCCTGACCTCGGTGACCATTCCCGAATCCGTCACCAAAATCGGCAACTCTGCTTTTTCAGGTTGTAGCGGCCTGACCTCGGTGACTATACCTGCATCCGTCACTACTATAGGCGACGATGCCTTTTCAGGGTGTAGTCGCCTTACCGAGTTATATTTCAATGCTGAGAATTGCCTGAAATGTGGGTCACTTCCTAATAGTATTAAAAAAGTAGTAATTGGAGAAAATGTTAAGGCTATTCCAGATTATGCTTTTTCAGGCTGTAGAAGTTTAACCTCGGTGACAATCCCCGAATCCGTTACCATAATCGGTGGTTCGGCTTTCGAGGACTGCAGCGGTCTGACCTCGGTGACAATTGGAAACTCTGTTCAATCTATCGGTAAAGATGCTTTCAAGGGTTGTAGAGACCTGACCAAAGCTGAATTTGGGTGTATTATTCAACTTTGTGGTATAAATTTCGGCAATGAATATTCTAATCCGTTATACTATGTTAATAATCTTTATATTAATGGCGAAGAGATAACGAATCTTGTCATCCCCTTTAACGTTACTTCTATCGGAAACTATTCTTTCTATAATTGTAGTGGCCTGACTTCGGTGACTATCCCTGAATCCGTCACCACAATAGGCCAAAGGGCTTTCTCGGGCTGTAGCGGTCTGACAACTATTTATTCTTATAATACCACGCCTCCGGCAACAGGAAACGGAACTTTCGATGGGGTCCCATACGATGCTATCGTCTATGTGCCAAAGGGTAGGGCTTTGGCATATTCCAACCACAACGGATGGAAAGCCTTCTATGATTTCCGCGAAATGGGAGCGCTTACCATAACACTCAATAAGGATTTGCTCAGCATGAACACCAATGAGACAGAAACCCTTGTCTCCACCATAGGTAATCCGGAGAACGTCGGCATTAAATCAGAGAAATGGACTTCTACCAATCCGGAAGTCGCTACTGTTGAGAACGGTTTGGTGACAGCTGTATCTGTTGGCACTACGACCATCAACTTTACCGTAACTGATGAGTTCGACATCGCCTATAATGCGTATTGCACTGTGACAGTAACCGATAGAAGCGCGGTTGATTCCGTCTTTATTGATAAAGTCGCGGATGTAGAAATATTTACTCTGAATGGCACAAAAGTGAATAGCTCAATTAATCATCTTGTTCCGGGTATATACATCCTCCGCAAAGGCAACGAGACAACGAAGATTGTTGTAAAATAAGCTGCGTCCCCCGAATCTGATTGAGGTTGTGTCAAAATGAAAATTTTTGGCACAACCTCTTCTGATTCCAGCCTCAATGTCTATTATTCCCCGTTTCATGTCTGTGACGTCCTTTTATCGTACGACAGCAATAAAAAACTTATTGATTCTCCATATATGTATATATATTAAGATGTTGATGAGAGGGCGTTACTGACTCTTTGATTGAACAATGAGCGAATGGCATTCGTTTATTTGAATAAGTTGAGGTAATTTTAGTTATAGCGAATATATGGAGAAGAAGATATATCTTGCGGGTGGGTGCTTCTGGGGTACGGACCATCTGATGTCGTTGGTGCCGGGAGTCGTCCGCACTGTGGCGGGATATGCCAACAGCCGGGTTGAGAATCCGACGTATAAAATGGTGTGCACCGGTGAGACAGGGGCAGCTGAGACAGTCGAGGTCGTTTATGACGCCGACAGGATTGGTCTTTCAGATTTGCTGACACTTTATTTCCGCAGTATTAATCCGTTGTCTGTCAATAAGCAGGGTAACGATGTGGGTACTCAATACCGCACGGGCATATATTATACGGATGAAGATGATTTATCCGTAATCAGTGCGGTGGTGGCTGCGGTAGCCCGTCGGTATTCCCGTCCTTTGGCTGTAGAGGTTGAGCCATTGCGTAATTTCTATCCCGCCGAAGAATACCATCAGGATTATCTTTATAATAATCCCGGAGGATATTGCCATATTGACAGAGGACTGTTTATGGAAGCAAAAAATCTCCGTCCATACCATATTGTAAACCGTGCAGAGAACAGTATAGCTAATAAGGAGGAGCTGCGCCGGCGTCTCACCCCGTTGCAGTGGGAAGTAACGCAGAATGGAGCTACCGAAAGAGAGAATGGAGGCAGAGGGATACGGCCGTTATCTCCCATTGGTCGAAAGCTGAATTAGGTTATGGGTGGAGGGCGCGGAGGATTTCTCTTTTGCCGCCGGGAGGGCCGGGGAGACGTTCGGTTTTAAAGCCGATGTCTGCGAGCATCCGACGTATGACGCCTTTGGCGCAGTATGTGGTTAATATTCCTCCGGGTGTCATTGAATCGTAGATTTTGCGAAAGATTGACTCATCCCACATCTCAGGTTGTTTTTCCGGAGCGAAAGCGTCAAAATAGACAACATCCATCATCTCCGGCAATTGCATTGTCAGGAGATTTCCGTTAATCTTGCGGAGGGTGAACCAGGGATTTATCCGGCAGTCCCGGTTCCAGATGGCGTTATTGACAGCTGAAAATGTATCACGATATTTTTCGGGTAGAACTTCGGAGTAGAGTTCCGTTGTTGAGACCGGTAACGGGAACATCTCGACGGAGTAATATTGAGTGTAAATTCCGGCCTCCAAAGCCGCTTCTGCTGTCAGTGCGGCATTGAGTCCTGTGCCGAAACCGACTTCAAAGACCCGTATATCTGATTTTTGATTGGCCGCTTGTCTCCAACCGGAATTGATATAGACGTGCAGACTCTCGGCAACAGCCCCTTTGACTGAGTGATAGTGTTCGTCAATATCATGACGATATAATGTCGGCGAACCGTCGGATGTCGTCTCTATGTTTAATATCATGGTGCAAAATTACAAAAAACAATAGAGTATCAGATATTGTTTTATATTTGAACAATTCATTATGAATGTTGAAAATAGTAAACTTTATAAATAAATCAAAACCGATATGTTACTTAAGAAGATAGAAGATGCTCTCAACGAGCAGGTTAATGCCGAGATGTGGTCAGCATATCTATATCTGGCAATGTCGCTCCATTTCGAACACGAGGGTCGTCCCGGAGTTGCCAACTGGTTCAGAGTGCAGTTTCAGGAGGAGCAGGCTCACGCCTTGGCTATCATGGATTATCTGAACGCGCGCGACGGTAAGGTCGTACTCCAGCCTATAGCCGGTGTGCCCGATTCATGGGCATCAGTCAAGGAGGCCTTTGTCGCTACGCTCGAACATGAGCGCAAGGTGACAGCCCTTATCAACAATCTGTATGCTATGGCCGAAGAGGAGAAGGACTTCGCTACTCGTCAGAAGCTGAATACCTTCATCGCCGAGCAGGTTGAGGAGGAAGACACCGTCCGTCAGATAATCGACGACCTCACGCTGGTCGGAGAAGACGGCACCGGCCTCTACCAGATAGACCGCCAGCTCGCGACCCGCACCTTCGTCGCCCCGCAGCTCTGATGCCGGTCCCCGGATAATTGAAAAACATTACAGCGGCCAATCGTCTTTAGCACGATTGGCCGCTGTTGTATCTTCTTAAGTGGCTAAATTGCCACCAAAATTTATTTCTTCAAGGTCTTCACATGTATAGAAAGAAAAGTATATTTTTTTTGATGTATGCAATAGTATTTCGCAAAGCTGCCAAAACATTTATATATTTGCATTTAATTCTTTAAATTAAT
>CAMWRB010000085.1 GCA_947176545.1 uncultured Porphyromonadaceae bacterium | reverse complement strand
GCCTTGAGCATGGTCGGGAACATCGCAAAGAGTGAGAAGGGAAGTGCAATAGCCAATGCAAATCCGAACATTCCGACAGCCGGAGATACGAAGTTGGATGTCGCGGCTGCCTCAACGAGGAGTGTTCCGATGATGGGGCCGGTACAAGAGAATGATACCAGCACCAGAGTGAAGGCCATGAAGAATATGGAGAGGGCACCGGTGGTTGAATCAACCTTGGAGTCCATCTTGTTGGTCCATGAGGCGGGAAGAGTCAGCTCGAAGCCTCCCATGAACGAGATTGCAAACACTACGAGCAGCAGGAAGAAGATGATGTTGAAGAGAGCCGAAGTGGCCAGTTCATTGAGCGCGGATGCTCCGAATATTATTGTCACCAGAAGTCCGAGAACGACATAAATGACGATGATGGCGAGACCATACAGGGTAGCCTGACCGATAGATTTCTTTCTATCCTTGTTTTGCTTGAGGAAGAATGAAACAGTCATCGGTATCATAGGCCATACACACGGTGTAACGAGTGCGATAAGACCGCCGATAAAGCCGGCGATGAATATATACCAGAGACTGCGTCCCTGCTGCTCGGGAGCATCCTCGAAGACACGCAGTTCGGCCTCAACGTTGTTCCACCAGGATTTGTCGGCCTCAACACCCGAGAGGTTGGCCTCCGGTGTCATAAAGGGCTCGGCTTCCTGCAGGGAGTCGGTCATGGCTGTCAGAGCCTCTACCTGCTTCTCATTTTCAGCAGATGCAGCCTCATCCTTTTTTTCAATTCCGGGGCATGTGCCTTTGAGCAACTTCGCATCGCCCACCTGAACACATCCCGTGTCATTGCAAGCCTGTCCCTGTATCTCGACATTCACCGAATAATCCGCTGAAGTCGGGATAATCTTTTGTGTAAAGGTGACAGAGTTGGTGTAGAAGTGCTGATTGACCTCGAAAACGTCATCATACTCCACGGTGTACTTATGGTTGGCTACAGGTTTGCCGGACAGCTTACAACCTTTAACGTCAAAATAAAAGTTGAGCGGCATGGACCCCCCGGCAGGATTGTCCACGGCATAGAGATGGTAACCGGGATTGATGTTGGCTGTAATGACAACTGAAGGATGGTCTGTCTTGTCATTGGTTAGCGTCACTGACCATTTGACAGCATCAGCCGCAAAGGAGCATACAGCTGTCAGAATGAGTGATAATGTAAGAAGATACCGTTTCATTTATTTAGTTGTAATGTTAGAATTATTCATTGTTCGAGTCGGTCACTACGTCTGCTCCGGCAGCCTGGAGGAATGACTTGTCACCGGCTGATATAAGACATCCGACAACCGTGCATTCAGATGCGTCCCAATCTTCCGAGAGGGTGATGGATGCTGTGCCGGATACCTCCTGTTCGACTTCAAAATAGTCTCCGAGGGAGTTTCCCCAATCATTATATAATGTCGTGCGGAGCACGTGATTGTGGACATAGTCACGTATCAGTCCGGTTGAGGATTGCTGCATGCCGACTATTCCGTCTTCGAGAAGATACAACTGCACCAAAACCTCCTTGGTCGTGTATTCATTGAATTTGGAGTTATAGTTGACAGTCAGTTCGCGGGTTTCGGCATTATATTCGGTAGTCAGATTCAGCGTGGCCGGTGATGACATAGAGAGCGCCGTGCTGACTTCGCTGCTCCATGTGAATGTGTTATTAATCGGTTGGCCGCCGTTGATACATGCTGCCGGGAATGCCGATGGCTGGTAATATTGGTACAGGAACGTTGCAGCCGGCGATGTGAGCTTCAGATTGCCCAACGGGAGAGTGTACTGGGTATTCTCCGGATGGAGGTTGATGGCAAAGACGTCGTCGGGATTATTCTCGAGAATAGAGTGGCCAGCAGCTGCTCCTGCGGGACAGTTACGGCAACGTTGTCCTGTAAATTCGAAGATGACGATTTTACGTTCTACCGTCGGACGGTCATAATCGACAAATCTATCATCCTCAGCGATATTATCACATGAAGCCAGACCGAACATCACGGCGGCTAATGCAACAGGTATATTATATTTTAAAATATTCATATTTATAAAATCGTAAGATGTTAGAAAGTGTAATTGTAAGTAAGGTTGAATCCCTTTGTGGCGGGAACCCAGCGGCACACACCGCCTGCGCAGTTGAATCCGGCGCGATTGCGTCCGAATGAGAGTGAGAAGCGGTTGGCACGGTAGTTATATGTAACCATCGCGCTGTAATAATTCAGTTTGGTCTCACCGATATTATAAGTGTCGGTAAGGGTGAACATCCAGTGAGGAGCCAGAGACAGCTCTATCAAACCGGCCATCCAGTCTCCTTTATCCTGCTTGGTGGTGAGATATTGAAGTTCCCAACGAAGCTGAGCCTTCTTCATCATCTTCCATTGACCTTCGAGGATGACAGTGTTGGCTGTTACAATAGCGCCGTTATCATTCTCACCGAAGATTTTCTCGTTGTTGAATTTCTGGAACAGGTAGAAGAGAGTAAACTGGAGTTTCTTACTGAATTTCTTGTTGATTTCGAGATTCAGGTCTGAATATCTGAGTGAACCGATTTTCCAGAATGCGGCACCGTCACCATTGGAGCCCATCTGTGCAGTCGGGGGAAAACCGAGTGGCGCGGAGTGGTCAAGGTCTGAGATATACGAAGCGGAGAGTCGAATGGAAGTTCCGTATTTGCCACCTAAAGCCGTGCCACGTTTGAATGTGTAACCCAACTGAGCCTGAAATGCCCATTCGCCGTTCCAGTCGGTTGCGTAGGGATACATGGCGGCCAGTGTGTAAGTCTGGGTATTGGTGAACGCCGGGAGATGATTGATAAATCCGTTGCCGTCCTCACCCTCGTCAATACGGTTGGACATATAGCTCATATTCTCGCTGCGTTTAGCCTGTATGAAACCGGAGAAGCCGGCTTTGGTATAGCTTACAGAGAGAAGTTCGGCATGACCACGGGAGTAAATATAGTGGTTAATATAGTCCGGGTCATTGTTCTTGGTGGCAAACTCGGCCAAAATGTTGAAGTCATTGAGGCGAGCCTTTACGCGGGCGTCAAAGGCAGCAACATTTTCCGGCAGGTAGAGTTTATAAATCTCTTCCGGTGCCACAGGGATAATTTGCTGCCCCTGATGCTTGCCGACATATGAAAATCCGAGAGTGACACCATAACGGTTGCCGAATGCCTTGGGGAAAGACTCATTGAGCGACCATTCGGCGTCCGCACCCCATATCCATGCCGGGTTATGAGTCCAGAAGTATCTCTCCTTGCCGGCGAGAGCGGCTATGAAGAGTCCGTTGGTCGGATTGAGTTTTAAACGTCCGCCACGCAGAGCGCCATCGACTCCGAGCGCACGGTCCTGATATGTGCGAAGTATCAAGCCTGAGCCGAACTGTTCGTAGAAGTCACCGGCTGTAATCTGAAACCATTTGTATCGTCCTGTTGCCCAGAAATATGGAACGCCCCATCCGTTAAACTCCTTGACATAGCCGGGGAGCGGATATTTTGTCCATTGGAAACGAGCTCCCACTGCGATATACGGTGCATTGACAGTGAAGTCGAAATAGGTGTTGTTAAGCACGGGTTTTTCATACTTCGGTGTCATAAGAGCTTCATCCTGCAGCGGAACCATAAATTCAGTCTGAATGGCTCCTGAGGCACGCACTTTCGACCACCAGCTCGGGTTCGGGTCTGAATATGGTACATCGGGCACCATGACGGTCTCACCGTGGAAAGTCCGCGGAATGAGATTGGTGGTATCGTTAGCCGAAGTTACATCCAGAGCTAAGGCCGGAAGTGATGTCAGCAAGAGGGCGAGAGGTGCGACTTTTCTTAATTGAACTTGGCGCATAGTATTAGATATAGGATAGTTTATGTATTATGTTTCAATATCTTGGCTTGTCTAAAATGATAATGTGCGGAAAGTCTGTGAGAGTTAAGAAACATTCATCTTATTAATACGCACAATGTATGACTGCCCAAAGACGGTCATACATTATACGTTAAATACAGATTGCCGGAGTCCGGACTGTCATGTCGGAATCATACGGATAGTTGTCTTAACTGAGCGCCGTTTTATTCGGCAGCCTTTTTGACGGCTTCAAGTATATCCTCTTCGCCACCGTCGATGTATCCCTGATGATTCCAGACGATATTACCTTTGCCATCAACAACGAAAACATGAGGAATATCATTGACACCGAGCTGACGTTTGAACTCCTCGCTGGGGTCGAGCAAAACCTGATATTCCCAACCTTTTGAGGCAACGAGGGGCTTAACCTTCTGAGCGTCCTGCGCTGTATCGGTGGAGACGGCGATAACTCTTACACCTGTCTCATCCTGCCAATCGGGATAGACCTCATGGATAGCTTTCAATTCGCGCATGCAGGGTTTACACCAGGTAGCAAAGAATGAAATCACCATCGGTTTGCCATCGTTGTAAAGTTCTGCAGTATTGACTGTGTTGCCATCGATATCCTGCAGCGTAACAGCAGGAAGGTCTGCGAATGCGGATGATGCGCCGCAGAGCAGAAGAGCAGAGATAAATAATTTCTTGAACATACTGATATTGTTATAATTATTGTTCAAATTACAGTACACCCTTTATGAAAGATTCATGGAGTCAGGTGTATTTATAGTATTTGACACACGAAGTGTCCAAAGGTTGCAACCGCTAAGTTAATAAAAATATTATACATAACGTAAATTTTCGGAATATGTTATAAAATATGTCGTGATAAATATGTTGCACGGCAGTGATTGTTTGAATTTAACTTCAAATTTTTTATATTTGCGGTGCTCGCATATGTATGTTGCGACGATAGATGACATTCGCTATCAGCGAAATCAATTTAACATTTAATCTAATATCATAAATGAAAACCAGACAGTTATTATTGGGCGATGAAGCCTTGGCATTGGGTGCGATACGCGCCGGTCTCTCAGGTGCTTACGCCTATCCCGGCACTCCGTCAACGGAAATTCTGGAGTTTGTGCAGTCAGACCCGACGGCACGTGAACGTAAGATACACAGCCACTGGAGCAGCAATGAGAAGACGGCAGTCGAGGAGGCCCTCGGTATGTCATATTGCGGTAAACGCGCAATTGTTTCAATGAAGCATGTCGGCATGAATGTGGCTGCCGATGCCTTTGTCAATAGTGCTATGACCGGAGCGAACGGCGGATTATTGGTTATAGCTGCCGATGACCCCTCCATGCACAGTTCACAGAATGAGCAGGACTCACGCTTCTATGCCGATTTTGCATTAATGCCCATTCTCGAGCCCTCCGACCAGCAGGAAGCCTACGATATGGCCCGTTACGGATTTGAGTTGTCAGAACGTCTTGCCATACCCGTGATGGTCAGATTGGTTACCCGTCTGAGTCATAGCCGTGCTGTCGTTGAAGTGGATACGGAGACACTCCCTGAGAATGAATTGCATTATCCCAAGAATTTGAGACAGTGGGTTCTGATGCCGGCCGTTTCCAAGGAGAGATACAAACGTCTTCTGGAGGATAACAAAGCATTTGAGGAAGAATCCGAGAAGTCTCCGTTCAACAAGTATATCGATGGTGAGGACAAGAGTCTCGGTATCGTGGTGAGCGGTCTGGCATGGAATTATCTTAATGAGGTTTTCCCTGACGGCATTCCTTTCCCGACTGTTAAGATTTCACAATATCCTCTGCCGACCAAGATGCTTAACAGACTCTTCGACGAGTGCGAATCAATCATGGTCATCGAGGAAGGCCAGCCGGTAATAGAACGTAAACTCAGAGGCGCACTTAACCGTGGCGGCAAGATATATGGCAAATTGTCCGGAGAATTGAACCTTACCGGTGAACTGACTCCGGATTTGGTAAAAGCGGGCATGTCCAAAGTTAAGAG
>CAMWRB010000084.1 GCA_947176545.1 uncultured Porphyromonadaceae bacterium | reverse complement strand
CAACGTTCTTAGTGAAGCCATCGAAGGTGTAGACTGCAATCTTGTTGGAGGCGGGAATCTGTTTAACGATTTCACCATTCTTCTCGAGAGTGACAAATTCCTGACAGCTGCGGTTGATTTTGAGCGGTGTGGAGTTGCCGATTTCAACTGAGCTGATACCACCGGGGTTGTCAGTGATGTTCAGCTTGGGTGAAGCTGCCGGCATCCAGTAGACAGCCTGGGCGGTCAGGCTGACGGCTGCAAATGCAAGAGCAGTGACCGATGTTAGTAAAAATTTGTTCATAAAAGTATTAAAATTAATAATTTGATTGAAATTATATTAAAGAATTATTTTCTTTCCGTTGACTATCCACAATCCGCGAGGGAGTTGGTCGAGTCGTTCGACCTTGCGTCTGAGTCCGTCGATAGAGTGTACATCGAGAAGAGCGTCACCCTCGGGCGAGGTGACGGCAGAACTCTTCCTGACGTAGTGATAGAGAAAATTCATTTCCAGACTTGCCTCAGCCGAAGTCATGGTCTCGTCCGTATCCTTCAAAAAGAGAATGCCCGGCAGAAAGCGGATTAGGTAATATTCGTTGTTCTCGGGTGTGAAAGTGAGGTCGGTATAGATGATTCTGTCAGAGCCTTTCCATGAGTCGGAATTAAGAACGGAGCCGTAGTAGCCGGCCTCTTCAAGCATATCACCGTTGGCATTCGATAGATATACACGTGGCAAGAACTTGGACATGATGGGATAACCCGACGAGAAACAGAAACCTTCGGGGAGCTGCAGGGTCAGTGTTTCGAGATTATCCACTTCTCGTGTGGCCGGAGTGGTGAACGGATTGGGTAGTATACCGTATTTCCAGATGTACACGAGTTGGTCATTGGCTGACTGTTTGCCGTTCTCATTGGTGAAAATCAGCGCTCCCTCAGGTATCATCAGAGTATATTTGCCGTAGATGTCCCAAGTCTTTTTAGGGGTGAAAATGACCTGTGTGCCTGATATCTCCGCGGAATACATATCTTTGGACTGCTCAATCTCGTCGCCTCCGAAGTATATGATACCCTCCTTATCGACAAGCTCGGAGGGGTCATAATACAGCAATGCCCTCTCAGAGAAACGGATGTCTGTATATTCGCTTGAAAAATCGAGGACAACTTTGGTGATGGGGGTGTTGATAAACCCATCCTCAGGAGAGACGGAAACCGGCCGGATGTCGGCGGCAATGCCCGTCCCGGCGAGTGAGACGAGGACAGCGACAAATGCAAGCCGGAAAATTGGGTATGTGTATCTCATAGGCATTATTTGTTAATAATGGGTTGTGATTGCAAATATAGCAAAATTATGTTAATTAAACATATCCTGCGAAATATGTTTAAGACCCTATCTGACAGAAATGTCGATTCGGGGCTGTTGATTTCAGTCGCTACGGGGTTCCTCTCATTTCTGCTGTTGCCGCAGGTATTCCCGGGCAGTAAAGTCAAGTTCGTCGTACCACTCCTTGCCAAACCGCCGTATTAGAGGTTCGCGAAGAAACTGATATGCTCTCACTCCCCGTGCACGTCCCAGAACTTCGGCGGCCTTGCATATCTTCCAGCGGTGATAATTGACGGCTGTGAAACCCTCATATTCTTTCAGACGCACGGGGTAGAGGGAACAGGATATGGGTTTGAAGAATTGCGTCTTGCCTTCCCGACGTGCTTTTTCAAGAGCGCATAGACATTTGCCATCCTTATCAAAGCATGTATAGACACAGTTCTTACCCTCGATAATCTGTGTGACAAGGTCGCCGTCCGGGTCAGTGTATGACGCTCCTTCCTCCTCGATAGCGCGTCGTGCCGCCGGTGAGAGGAGCGGTAATATCTCCGGCATCATCTCTTTGAGCCTGAGGTCCTCTTCGGGTGTGAGCGGTGCACCGGCGTCGCCCTCTATGCAGCATTCACCCAGACAGGCGTCAAGATTGCACTCGAAGAAACGTTCTATGAGGTCGAGAGAGACTAATGTATCCTGTATCTGAAGCATATGTGGATTAATTGGTTATGAAAGTCGCAGTACCGAGGAGACGTTCGGCACGCATTCCGGGCTGACGCAGCCATACGGCGATATTATACTCATTGACGGTCTCGAATTTATTGCCTTCGGTCAGGGATGTATCCGTCTGACGGTCGCCGTTGTGCGGACGCAGGACGTACTGATAGTTGTAAGAACCCTGTTTGAGCGGAACGTCAAGTGTGTACACACCCTGTTCGCGGTCATACTTCATACGGTTGAGGTCGGAGTAAGAATTGAGAAAGAGGTCTCCGTCCACATATACATCACCCTCGTAGACTTCGGGAAAGTCAAATGTGAAGTGAGTCATGACATAATCGGCACCGAGGTCCGGGTCAGTAGAGTTGTACTCATCTATTTTATATCGTCCGCGCTGGGTGCGGTCATAGAGATAATTGCGGTCAGCCCGCGAGGTGTCGGTGTTGAGCCATGCGTGATACATATTCCCCTCATAGCTTGTGGAGTCGATATGCATTCCCGGGTAATTGGTACGCACCGTCTCGAAGCGGCGGTATTCATTGGAGGCTGGAAAGATTAGCCTCGGCTCATGTTCGTATATGATTTGGGAACCCTGCACGCGCATGGGGTGTTCAATGACGCGACGGGTGTCAGGGCGATGGTTTTGCTCAACCTCAACGATAATGTCGGTATAGGGATTTTGAATCATCATATTGCCGGGGTCCACACTCAGATTAAGCTGTTGCCAGATGTCGTTGAGACCCTTATCGGTGCGGGCGGAGGCATTACCGCTTATCGTGACACTGTTTTCGCTCACCCTGAAACGCGCCTGCAAAAGCACTTCATCCGGTTCGTCACGTTCGAAGACCTGAAGCAGGTAGTTGCCCGAAGCGAGGGGTTCCATCTCCTCATTGGGTATAGTCACCTTGTAATTGACGTAATGGATGAATGTGTTGTTGGAGAATGCATAGTCCTCGATGTCAATATAGTTGAAGCCCGTGACGTTTTCATTTTCATGCAGCTGGGATGGTTGCCAGTCGGAATTACACTGCAAAAGCCGGCCCAGCAGGAATGAGGGGTCGTCTGTGATTTCATCAAAAGAGATGGTGAGAGTGTGATTCCCTTTCAGGTCGAGTACTGGGTCGAGCATCATGTCGCCGTCGAGAGTGACGGTCAGTGTTCTGAACAGCGGGTCAAAGATAGCTGTCGAGGTGTCGGCAGTCGCCAAAGAGGTTAATGTCGTGAGTGCTGACAACAATAAGGCGGTCATACGTACACGTATGATACTTCCAGGTTGCTTTTCGGTCGAAATACTCAGTGTCTTACTCATCACCGCAATATTTATTATGCAGAATCTCGATGCCGAGTGCTATAAGCTCGTTGCAGGGTCTGATACCCTCCTTATGCTTGAGGTCACGGCAGTTGATACGTCCTCCGGTCTGCGCGGTGAACTGCGTGCAGAGTTCGCGCGTGACCTTGGCGGCCGCAGCCTTATCGGCGGGATCGGCAGAAAATTGCGAGCCGACGACCAGTGCGATACCGTTGGCGACTCCGCAGATTTCGCCGAGTCCTCCGACGCCGCTTCCGAGTCCTGAGGTAAGCCGTGCAGCTGTCTCCTCATCGAGTCCGGTGAGGTCCGGGAAACATAATATGAGGCTTTGAGTACAGTTATATCCCCGCTGACGCAGTTCGTACATGCGGTCTAATCGTTGTTGCAGTGTCATATTGGAATAGTATTGTTACCATTGGATTGGAGTCAGGCCGTGACTGACGAGGTATTGGTTGGCACGGGTGAAGTGCCGGTTGCCGAAGAAACCTCTGTGGGCTGAGAGGGGTGAGGGATGCGGCGAGGTGAGTATCAGGGGTCTGGCAGGGGCAATGAACGCTCGTTTGCTTATGGCGTCCGCTCCCCAAAGCAGAAACACGATATTGTCGCGCAGTCCGGATAATTGTGAGACAGCCGCATCCGTGAGATGTTCCCAGCCCAATCCGGCATGAGATTTGGGCTGCCCTTCGCGGACAGTAAGGGATGTGTTGAGCAGAAGGACACCTTGTCGCGCCCATCGCGACAGGTCACCGTCCGCCGGTGTCGGAGTACCCGTATCGTCGCTCACCTCCTTGAGGATATTGCGCAACGAGGGGGGAAGCGGTACTCCCGGATTGACGGAGAAGGCGAGGCCGTTGGCCTGACCGGCACCATGATAAGGGTCCTGGCCGATGATGACTACCTTTGTGGAGTCGAACGGTGAGGCATCGAAAGCGGCGAATATACGTCCCGCGGGGGGATAGACACGCCCGTTTGAGTAGTCGGAACGTACCCGTTCGGCGAGGATTTTGAAGTACGGCTTTTCAAACTCCCCGGCCAGCGCGTTGCGCCATCCCTCTTCGATTCTGATATTACCCATTACCGGCGATGTACAGTTAAAATATGATACAATTACTCCCCGTACCGGATACGGGGAGTAATATGTTGCAGCAGAGTACTCTCATGGGGAGTCGAACCCCAATCGATGGAACCGGAATCCATTATTCTATCCATTGAACTATGAGAGCATCCGGAACGGGTGAATCCTCAGTTTTTCAAATAAGGCGTCCTCCGTCTTTGACCACAAAGTTACAACTTTTTTTTTATTTCTCAACGGGGTTTGGTTTTTTTTGGTAATTTTGAGAGTGTGTTTACTTCGAGATCATGTTTCGTGAAGCAGCTTTGAAAGTGACCGCACTCCCAGACTATGAATGTACGTATCGACAATACATGGAAAGAGGCTCTTGCTCCCGAATTTGAATCGTCATGGTTCCCTGTTCTCGCGGAGCGTGTGCGAGCCGAATACAAAGCGCGGCCGGGCGCGGTTTTTCCACCCGCGTCGCTAATTTTCTCGGCTTTCGACGCCTCTCCGTTCGATAAGACAAAAGTCGTGATTTTAGGCCAGGATCCTTATCACGGTCCGGGTCAGGCCAATGGACTCGCATTCTCGGTAAATCCCGGAATAGCCATACCCCCTTCTCTGAGAAATATCTTTCAGGAAGTCCATTCCGACATCGGCGCCCCCTTGCCGGACAACGGTGACCTCAGCCGCTGGGCTCGCCAGGGCGTGCTTCTGCTCAACAGCACGCTGACCGTCCCTATGCACACCCCGAAGGGACATGCGGGAATCGGTTGGGAACAGTTCACGGACGCGGCTGTCCGACGTCTTGCCGAACAAAGGGAGAACCTTGTCTTTCTGCTTTGGGGCTCGGATGCGATCCGGAAAGGGGCTTTCATTGACCGGAACCGACATCTCGTCCTCACCGCACCCCATCCTTCTCCCCTCTCGGCACACCGGGGGTTTCTCGGTTGCCACCACTTTTCCCAGGCCAACGCCTATCTCGAGGCCCACGGAATGACTCCGATCGTATGGTGACTCCGGTCAGTGACACCGGGATTTGTGTGATCCTCAAAAGTTTCACAGAATCAGGCCACATCTCATAAAACTTCAACACTCGTTCAAGATGGAAGAAAAGATTACCGAGAAAAAAGATAAATCACTTGCACTCAGAAAGGAAGGTTATAACTGCGCGCAGTGTGTGCTGATGACACTCGCCCCGCTCGTCAACCTTGACGAGGAAACCGCGACGAGAATATGCAGCGGACTCGGAAGCGGAGTCGGCGGTTCGGGTCAGATCTGCGGAGCAGCCAACGCCATGGCCCTTGCCGAGAGCTGTCTCCACGGTACAGCACCGACAGACAAGGCCGAAGCGATGAAAGACGTCCGCAGGTTGCTTGACCGTTTCTCGTCCGAGAACGGTGACCGGATCAACTGCTGTGATCTCAAAGGCAAGGAGGGTGTCAGGCCATGTGCGGAACTAATCAGACAGGCCGTCGGAATATTCTGTGAAGCTCATCCGGAACTGCTTGCCGATGAATAAGCTTGCCACCCCTATTA
>CAMWRB010000083.1 GCA_947176545.1 uncultured Porphyromonadaceae bacterium | reverse complement strand
AACACAGCGTGACCGGTGAGGATGAAAGGGGAGTACGGGTGACTGTGGCACTCGACATTGAAAAGGATAAAGCCCGGAAGCCTGCAGACTTCAGGACTTACTTTGAAAAATTAGGAAATACCTGCTACTATTTGCGCAATTTCGATTGTAAACTTTCTAAAGAGACGTTTATTAAAGCGTCTGACCTCACAGCATTACGAAGAAGCCTAATCGAAAAGATGGAACGGGCAAACCGCAGTACATATAAATACGATTATCGGCTCAAGGAGGACAGCAATGCCTTATATCCCGATAAGAGGCTTACATATATGGATAATGTCTCCAATACACCGGCGCGAAGTTTCTATGAGAGTCACGGCGTTACATCTATTGAACCGGCCATGGAGACAGGAAATACTGAAAAAACCGAACGTCTGATGACAACACGCCATTGCATTTTGCGTGAACGGGATATGTGCCTGAAACGAAATAAGGGAGCGAAAATTAAATTACCGCTTACAATTGAGAGTTCAGGGATGAGCTTCAGATTGTTCTTCGATTGTGTCCGTTGCGAAATGCACCTTCTTAGACGCTAAGCGATTGCGGCGAGTCTCAATCAATTTCCTCTGTAATAAAACAATCGTATCATTTTCACCCTCTTTCATGAATAAATCCGTATCGGGAACAACTTTGGTGCTGATATCATCAAATGCCTTCTCGTAGCGACTATATATAGCATCAATATCGGCACTGTCGGGTGCATTAACAATACTGTCGGTGTAAAGACGTGTCAGGTCCGCTAAACGGGTGAACAGTTCTCTTGCACCCTCTTCACGATTGTCATGTTGTTGTTCCTTACAAGATGAAAAGGCTAAAACTATACAGGCAATACCGATATAAGATAAAGCTTTATTCATATTATTTGGTCAGTTTAGGTTTCAGATATTTGGCTGTATATGACTCCTGGCAAAGAGACACCTGTTCCGGGGTACCGGCTGCAACGATATTTCCACCCTTGTCACCACCTTCTGGACCGACATCAATAATCCAGTCCGCATTCTTGATTACATCCATATTATGCTCTATTATTATCACGGTATGACCGGCCTCGGTGAGCCGTCTCAATGATTTGAGCAATGTGTCGATATCATGAAAATGCAGACCTGTGGTCGGTTCGTCAAAAATGAAAACCGTATGCGGCTGATGGTCCTGCGAAATAAAATATGCAAGTTTCACTCTCTGATTTTCTCCTCCGGAGAGGCTGGATGAGGATTGACCGAGCTTTATATACCCCAGACCTACATCGTGCAATGGCTGCAGCTTACGGATAATTCGTTTCTCTGCTGTCCCCGGAGTCTCATCAAGAAATTCGATTGCCTCATCTATGGTCATCTCAAGAAAATCATAAATTGATTTGCCTCGATACAAAACATCGAGAACTTCCTGCTTGAAGCGCTTGCCTCCACAGACCTCACACGGAACGGAAATATCGGCCATAAACTGCATGGGAATAGTGACCGTACCTTCCCCTTTACACTCCTCACATCTTCCACCCTCGGTATTGAATGAGAAGTATGCAGGCGTAAAGCCCATCTGTCGGGATAATTGCTGTTCGGCGAAGAGTTTCCTTATCTCGTCAAAAGCCTTCAGATAAGTAGCGGGATTTGACCTTGATGAGGCTCCAATAGGATTCTGGTCAACAAACTCCACAGCTCCAATGCAGTCAAGGTCTCCCATCAGCATACGGTGTGCTCCCGGCGGGTCCGCGGGTTCATCAAGATGACGTTTTAGAGCAGGATAGAGAATATCCTTAATCAATGTAGACTTGCCGGAGCCACTGACACCGGAAACGACTGTCATAATGCCGAGAGGCAATCTTACCGTAACATTCTTAAGATTGTTTTGAGACGCTCCCTGTATCTCGATAAATTTCTTCCAGGGACGCCTTATCGGGTCGTAATCAATCTTCCGTTCACCGCTCAGATACTGCAATGTATATGAATCCTGATAATCGGAAGAGGGGACGGTGCCATCGGCAATACCTTTGAGAACGAGTGGTAAATTGCCGTTAAACACTATGTTTCCTCCGTTCATTCCGGCATCTTTACCGACATCAATAATGTTATCGGCAGACAACATAATATCCTCATCATGCTCAACGACAATGACCGTATTGCCACTCTCCTGAAGACGTCTGAGTACATTAATAAGACGTTGTGTATCCCGCGAATGCAATCCGATGGAAGGCTCGTCAAGAATATATAATGACCCTACAAGTGCAGACCCTAATGACGTGGCAAGATTGATACGCTGGCTCTCACCACCTGACAGGGTGGACGAAAGTCTGTCGAGTGTCAGGTATCCTAATCCCACCTCCTCGAGAAATCCTACTCTGTTTCTTATTTCAGTCAGCAAACGCTGAGCAATGACAGCATCAGACTTCGATAATGTTATCTCATTAAAGAATTTTCGGAGTTCAGATACCGGCAGTTTGACCAGTTCCGTAATATTTTTTCCTGCAATCTTGACATATTCGACATCAGGACGTAACCTCGAACCATGACATTTAGGACATGTAGTCTTGCCTCTGTAACGAGCTTTCAACACACGGTACTGAATTTTATATTGATTTTCATCTACCCATCTGAAGAATCCGTCAATGCCCTCCCATTTACCATTACCATGCCAAAGGACGTCGCGCTGCTCATCGGTCAATTCGTTATATGGCTTGTGGATTGGGAATGAAATATGGGGAGCGATGTGCATAAGATGTTTTTTCCATTCATTCATCTTATCTCCACGCCAGCATTGGACAGCACCCTGAAATACCGATAACGTTTTATCGGGAACAACCAGGTCCTCGCTTATGCCAAGCACTTTGCCGAAACCCTCGCATTCCGGACAAGCACCGTACGGATTGTTGAAATTGAACATCAGGTCAGAGGGTTCACGAAACTCGATACCATCCTCTGAGAAACGATTGTTAAAATTAAGTGTTCGGACTCCGCCATCGGCATCCCAAACCTTTATTACACATTCGTTATGTCCCTCATATGATGCCGTCTCGATAGAATCCGTAAGGCGGGCAATATCATCATTATCACCCGTTACACTCAATCTGTCAATGAGCAGCCTCATACCGTCAGCCTCACCGGGATGTTCTTCAGTCGCAAGAAATTCCGGGATGTCGATAAACTGACCATCATGTTCAAGCCGGGAATAACCCTCCTTATGAAATATGGATATCTGTTCGCGGAAACTTCGCCCCTCGGGAGGATATATATCTACCAAGACTGCTATTCTTGTACCCTCGGGATATGAAAGAACTTCCTTTACAATATCATCTACAGTATGTTTGCGCACTTCCCGTCCCGAAACAGGGGAGAATGTCTTTCCAATACGTGCAAACAACATCCTGAGGTAATCGTAAATTTCAGTAGCGGTACCGACTGTAGAACGTGGATTTCTCGTATTTACTTTTTGTTCGATAGCAATTGCCGGGGGAAGGCCGGTGATAAAATCGCATTCAGGTTTGGCCATTCGCCCCAAAAACTGACGCGCATATGCAGAAAGACTCTCCACATATCTACGCTGTCCCTCGGCATAAAGCGTGTCAAAGGCTAACGAAGACTTACCTGAGCCACTGACACCGGTGACAACGGTAAATTCATTAAGGGGAACGCGAACATTAATATTTTTGAGATTATTGACACGTACCCCCTGAGCCTCAATATATTGTTTCTTTTTATTATTCTTAATCATAAACGTAAAACCTTAACAAACCTATTCACCGGAAGAGTGAAATCCCGAACCTGCCGGTACTCTTCTCATATCATGGCGACAGCCGTCTCATATTTAGCCATATTAGAGGCCTTATGAATCGCCTTATACGCTTTTCTGCCTATTTCACCCTCCGCATACTCCCAGAATGGCTGAATCTTAGATAAAATTTGATGGTCGCCCCCTATCAGTGTATCCTGATATACATTGAAAAGGGCGTCATGAAATCTCAACATCATCTCCTTGCGGCGCGTTGCGTCCCATTCGGCGCCCTCTATACATTCTGTGATGAGCGATGGACGTCCGAGCACTCCACGGCCTATCATGATACCGGCAATTTCCGGAAATTCTCTCATAACCTGTGAGGCATCTTCTGGAGTCCTTATTTCGCCATTATACACTATAGGATTACTTGACACGTTGAGCAATTCCCGGAACTGATGTAATCGCAGTTCACCGGAATATTGGTCTGTTGCGATACGGGGATGTACAGCGACATGGTCAAGCGTGAGAGAGTTTAAGACATCAATCAGATATCTCCACTCATTCTCATCCTTAAATCCCAGTCTCATCTTTACACTGAATAAGATATCGGGATTTTTGGAAATAACATCGGCAACAGCATCGACACACTCCTTACGGGCTATCGTTGCCGCCCCGCGTCCCCTTGCAGTCTGAAGCGGGAAAGGACAACCCATATTTATATTTATCCTGCCGTGGCCTGAATCTTTAAGTATATTTACGAGTTTACTCAATTCATTAAAGTCACGGAAGATAACCTGAGGTAACGTGCTTGGTTCGGGAACAAGTGCAGCTTGAGCATCTTTTAAATCCTTTTTACGTAATTCATCCTTTTCAAGTCTCAGAAAGGGAGTGAAATACTCTGTGTTATTACCATATATTTCAGAATGGACCTGACGATATGCAGCATCGGTATGGCCCTGAACGGGAGCAAAATAATATTTCATATCTGTCGTAAAATGAATTGAGTACGGTCGTGAAGATACCAAATCCTGTGATAATCGGCCGTTCCAAGTTGTAAATATAGCATATTTCAGGCCAAAATTAGTAAATATGACACAAAAAGATAAAAAAAATACCTAACTTTACATTTCATAATGATACTGCTCAGTGCCGATAAAAACTGAAATTAATTCATTATTGAAGTAAGTATTATGGAGTCGAATAATTGCTCAGACCAAAAGACGGACGTAAATGAGACCCATCCGTTCCGGCCATTTATTCCAACGGGTGCAAAGTTACTGATGTGCGGTACTTTTCCGCCACAACCACGTCGCTGGTCGATGAATTTTTATTATCCGAATTATATCAACGACATGTGGCGAATATTCGGAATAATCTTTCACGAAAATAAAGATTACTTTGTAGATACAGAGAATAAAACTTTTCATCTGAATGAACTTAAGGAGTGTTTGACCAAACTCGGTATTGCATTGAGCGATACCGGACGAACAGTAGTACGCACTACGGGGAATGCCTCAGACAAAGACCTGGATATCAGAGAACATATAGACCTTTCTGCATTGCTGTCAGAAATACCTGAATGTGTCTCACTGGCGACTACCGGCGAAAAAGCAGCCTCGGTAATAGCGAAAATTACAGACACGGATATCCCAAAAGTCGGAGAATATGTCGAGATAGCGCTCACGGATTCGATAGGTGTCGAACGCCGGCTTACACATTGGCGCATGCCATCATCCTCACGTGCCTATCCGATGCCTTTGGACAAAAAAGCATCGTTGTATGCAAAGATGTTCAAAAGTCTGGATATTCATTATCCCATTGAGCAGGAATAACAACTTATACGAATGCTCAAATCATAGTTTAATAACAAAATATATAGAATCAATAATATGCTGACCCTGATACCATTAGCTATATTCGACGCAGTCGAATTCTTCGACTGGTTTATATCCAATGCCAACTATCTGTTTGTATTCGTCTTCATGGTCATAGAATCCTCTTTCATACCCTTTCCATCTGAGGTTGTGGTTCCGCCGGCCGCTTATCTGGCATGTACAAATGCCGGAGCCGGAAGCGACATGAATATCTTCGGTGTGGTCATATTCGCAACACTGGGAGCTCTCGTTGGAGCGTTCATCAATTATTATCTGGCATTATGGATAGGACGTCCGGTGGTCTATAAGTTTGCTGACAGCCGT
>CAMWRB010000082.1 GCA_947176545.1 uncultured Porphyromonadaceae bacterium | reverse complement strand
ACCGAGATCTACACCTCTCTATTCGTCGGCAGCGTCTGATGTGTATTAGAGACAGCTTCTCCATACGTCATACTAGTGGTAGGAGTCAATGGTGTCGGTAAAACGACTACCATCGGTAAGTTGGCTTATCAATATACAAAAGCAGGCAATAAGGTATTCCTTGCAGCGAGCGATACCTTCAGAGCTGCAGCTATCGAACAACTCCAGACTTGGGGTGATAGAGCCGGATGCACGGTTATACACCAGAAGATGGGTTCTGACCCGGCGGCTGTCGCTTTTGACACGGTAAGTGCAGCAAAAGCACAAGGTGCTGATGTAGTCATAATTGATACGGCGGGCCGACTTCATAACAAGGTGCATCTGATGAAAGAGTTGGAGAAGATTTCCAAAGTCATTAAGCGCGTTAATCCCGACGCGCCTCAGGAGGTACTTCTCATTCTTGACGGCAGCACCGGACAGAATGCATATATGCAGGCCGAGCAATTTTCAGCTGTAACGGATGTCACAGCTCTCGCTGTCACAAAACTTGACGGCACTGCCAAAGGTGGTGTCATCATCGGTATCTCTCACAAACATAAAATTCCAATCAAATACATCGGACTCGGTGAGGGTATGGATGATTTACAGATATTCGATGCAAAGGAGTTTGTAAAATCCTTATTCCAGAAATAATAAATTCCCTGTATCCGTCCCGTAATAGCAACATGAGTACATCCTTTATTCCCGGCAGAATAGATATCATATCGATGGGTTGTTCCAAAAACCTCATAGACTCCGAGCGACTGCTCAGACGTCTTGAAAACAAGGGATATACCGCAGTCCATGACTCAGAGAACCCTAAGGGTGAAATCGTTATCGTAAACACCTGCGGTTTTATCGCTGATGCCAAACAGGAGTCGATTGAGCTGTTACTTGAACTCGGTGAACTCAAGGCTGCAGGCGAAGTCGGAGCAATTTATGTTATGGGATGTCTGTCGGAGAGATATAAGGATGTCCTCCCTCAGGAAATGCCGGAAATAGACCGATGGTACGGCAAGTTTAACTGGTCGGAGATAATAGAGACTCTTCCGGATAGAAGTTCTGAAAAAAGGAGTCTGCGTGAATGGGAACGCAATCTGACGACTCCGCGTTGGAGCGCATACCTTAAGATTTCTGAAGGGTGCAACAGGTTCTGTTCTTTCTGTGCCATACCCTTGATAACAGGCAGGCATACTTCACGTCCCATCGAAGAAATTGTCGAGGAGGTCAAGGCTCTTGTCGCAGATGGTGTCAAGGAGTTCAACATCATAGCCCAGGACCTTTCCAGCTATGGAACAGACCTATATGGCCATCAGAGTCTCGCTCGTCTTATTGAAACCATCTCAGATATTCAGGGCGTTGAATGGATTAGATTGCATTATGCTTATCCTGCTGATTTCCCCTTCGAGATTCTGAAGGTAATGCGCGAACGGGAGAATGTATGCAATTATCTTGATATAGCTCTGCAACATATAGCAGACCCGGTATTGTCGAATATGAGACGCCATATCACAGCACAGCAGACACGTTCTCTTCTGGAAAGGATAAGAAAGGAGGTACCGGACATCCGTCTACGCACCACACTGATGGTTGGATTTCCGGGCGAAGGCGAGAATGAGTTCCGGGAACTGCTTGATTTTGTACGTGAACAGAAATTTGACAGAATGGGGGCATTCGCCTACTCCGAAGAGGAAGATACATGGGGCGCTAAAAATCTTGATGACACTATTCCCGAGGAGATAAAGCAGAAGCGCTTGGATACTCTCATGCAACTTCAGGAGGATATCGCTCTTGAAAACAATACCAAGATGGTCGGAAAGACCTATAAAGTGTTAGTAGAACGACAAGAAGGTGAAAATGCCATAGGTCGTACTGAGTATGACAGTCCGGAGGTTGACCCGGAAGTCATCATAAAAGGCTGCCGGGTTCGACCCGGTGAATTTATCAATGTACGGATAACGGAAGCATATCCCTACGAGCTGATAGGTGAAGTTGCAGATTGATTCATGAATACACCTCAGGGAAACATTGTTGATTCCGGACGCGCATTCTGTATGATGCGGTTTCCCGGTGACCGGCGTATATTCTGCACAGGTTTTCGGGAAGATGATTTATCTCAAGATGAAAGAATCGAATTCCTTTTCAATTTATATGATAATACCGGAGAAGTTATAAAGCTTCCGTGCACATCTATTGTTGACGACTATACCGGCCTTACACTTGAAGACTTCGATAAATGTTACGAAATTTCTCTCGACATAGAGTCCTCTGAAGTTCATAAAAAATTTGATTACAGTGAAACAACCGAGGATGAACATCTGGAAATAGTTAGCGACTGTGTGAGATTCCTGTCCGAGGCTTCCGAAGATGGAGTTGAGCGTAAAATCGTTCTCTCGCGCACCAAACTCATTAATATGAAACGCAGTGAGCTGAGAGATAAATTGATTAACCTTTTTGAGTCCCGTAAGGATGCTTTAGTATTTTATTACGGCCTGCCAGAGCTTGGGACATGGTTCGGAGCTTCTCCTGAAATTTTATTGACACGGGCCGGTGCCTCAATTGTCTCAATGTCACTGGCAGGGACAAGGCTCACGGGGTCAAACAATGAAGATTGGGACATAAAGAATATCATTGAACAACGTATTGTCACTAATGAGATTAAATCCGTATTCGAGCTATGCGGTCTTAATGTCAGTACTGAAGGACCGTTCACCAGACATGCCGGAAATGTGGAGCATCTATGCACTCTTATTAATTCTTCAGCTCCCGCAGGATTTTCAAATGACGACATACTTGGACTGGCTAAGCGTCTCTCTCCGACTCCTGCACTATGTGGGTATCCCCGCGAAATGGCTGCTGACTATATAAAGCGGCATGAACTTTCTGACAGAGAATGCTACGGGGGATTTATCGGCATAGAGGATTATGTAAGGGAGGTAATGAAATTGTATGTCAATCTGCGCAGTGCCCGATACAATCCGATAACACAGCAGGTCAAGGCATATATCGGAGGTGGTATCACACCCCTGTCGTATCCGACGGATGAAGTGGCCGAAACTTGCCGAAAGCTCCGATGGCTGACAGGTACTCATGAAAAGAAGATAACGGCTCGAAAGTGTTGTGACTGACTTGCCGGGGGAGTCTTTGCACTTATTGTTGGTAACATTGATAAATATGTGTGAAACTTTGAGACCTCGCATTAATTTTTTTTAGAATATCGGAATATGGATATCAAAAGAATTTATTAAATTAGCAGAATGAATAAGACTGCGATTTATGTACTCAGCATATTAATCATCATCGTTCTGGGACTCTCAGTCATCAGTCCGGGAATTGATATGTTTGAGTCATTCAGACTCGGTTTCAAAGCCGGACTTGATGAGGCTGCCGCTCCCGGAGAACAGCCGATTGAATTGCCATATACCATTAAATTCAATCCATCTGTCAATCAAGTACTTCACAGCAAGGATAGTATCGAATTCGGTTCCGGAGAAGTATATCCTCTCGTCATACATGAAGCCTCCATTAGGATTCCGGAACGCACTTTCCCAATATGGGCAGCGTGGGTTACAAGCCTTATCTATGTCACCACCATAGTATTGCTCATTGTTTTGATATGTAAATTCATCAAATTCATTATCAATATAAGCAAAGAGAAAATCTTTGTCGATGTAAATGCCAAATATCTGAAACATTTCTCATATTGTCTGCTGACAATCTCACTTCTGCAGATAGTAAACGGAATTATAGATGAGGCAGTGTTGTCTGACATGAACCTGCTGTTAGCCGGTTATCAGCTGACATCCAACACAATTTTTCCGTGGGGAAATCTCCTCATCGGACTTATCAGCCTCCTGATTTCTATTATCTGGTCAAGGGCTATATTAATCAAACAAGAACAGGAATTAACCATCTGAGCCGACATATATGCCAATAATAGTCAATCTTGATGTCATGATGGCCAAGCGCAAGATGTCACTCGGTGAATTATCAGAGCGTATCGGCATAACTCCCTCCAACCTTTCGATTTTAAAGACCGGTAAGGCTAAAGCCATTCGGTTTAATACATTGGAGAGCATATGCCAGATATTGGAATGTCAGCCTGCAGACATATTGGAGTATAGGGAGGATATAGAGGATGCTACGTAATATTTTATTAACCAACATATATTTAACTAAACAAGTATCATGAAAAATTATGCTTTAGCACTCTCGTTGCTCTGCCTGGTCGGCACTGCCGCCAACGCAGAACATCTGAAGAGTCTTGACGGTAAAGGTCTTGATGCCTCTATCTCGCCTAAATCGGATTTTTATCATCATGTCAATAAGGCATGGATGGATGCTCACCCCCTGTCACCTGAGTATTCCCGTTACGGTCAGTTCAATATCCTCACTGACTCATCTGACAATCGTGTCAAACGGATAGTCAGCGGTATCGGACATACTAATCCGGAGCCCAACAGTGTCGCCTATAAGATTGCGGCTCTATATGCAACCGGTATGGACAGCGTAAGACGCAACTCCCTCGGTGCCAAACCTATTGCCGCTGCTCTCGAAAAGATTGAGACTACAACTCCGGCCGGCATGGAGGATTTATTCCTTTGGATGCACAAGTATTATTCAGCACCTTTCGTTTCCATCTATCCTCAGGAAGACCTCAACAACTCTGCGGAATATGCTATGTATGTCAATGGTCCGTCAATCTCTCTCGGAGACCGTGACTACTATCTGAGCAACGATAAGGATAACAAGCGCATTCGTGAGGCTTACCGCACAATGATACAGAAGTGTATGCAGCTGGCCGGTTTATCCAAAAAGGATGCTTCACGTGTAGCCAACAATGTGCTCAAGATTGAGACTCTCATCGCCGATTCGACTTGGACTCGCGAACAGAGCCGTGACCTCAATGCCATGAATAATGTCCGCGACCTGGCTTTCCTTAAGGCTAATTATCCCAATGTACCCTGGGACAAATTCTTTAAGGCAACCATGAATATCGATGCTCCGGAACAATATATAGTCACTACTCTCAATACAGTTAAACAGGGTAATGACCTCCTCGGCAGACTTTCAGACCGTGAAAAGAAGGACCTCTACCTCTGGCAAGTTGTAAATGATGCCGCTCCCTACCTCAGCGATGATTTCTCTGACGCACGTCATGAATTCAACAAGGTGATGAGCGGTGTTGAGAAACAACACCCCCGTTGGAAACGCGTGCAGGGTGTGGTCGAAAATAATCTCGGTGAAGCTATCGGCCAGCTTTATGTAGAGCAATATTTCCCTGAATCATCCAAGGAATATATGATAGGACTGGTCGAGAATCTGCGCACAGCTCTCGGCAAGCACATCCTTCATCTCCCGTGGATGAGCGACGAAACCAAACTGCAGGCTATCAAGAAGCTCAATGCCATAACCGTCAAGATTGGTTATCCCGACAAATGGAAAGATTACTCATCAATGGTAATCTCACCGGAACTCTCCTACTATGAGAATGTACACAACGCCAACCTGTGGCACAATGAAGACTATCTGGCTAAATACGGAAAACCTGTAGACCGCACTGAGTGGGGTATGACTCCGCAGACTATCAATGCTTACTACAATCCCCTCAATAATGAAATCGTGTTCCCTGCCGGTATCCTGCAAGCTCCTTTCTTTGATCCCGAAGCATCAGATGCTGAAAATTATGGTGGTATCGGTGTCGTGATTGGTCACGAGCTTACTCACGGTTTCGACGACCAGGGTTGCAACTTTGACGCAGTCGGCAACATGGTCAATTGGTGGACACCTGAAGATGCAAAAGCTTTCGCTGAAATGACTCAGGGATTGGCAGCCCAGTTCGATGAGATTGAGGTTCTTCCCGGACTCATGGCTAACGGACAGTACACTCTCGGTGAGAATATCGCTGACCAGGGTGGTCTGAGAG
>CAMWRB010000081.1 GCA_947176545.1 uncultured Porphyromonadaceae bacterium | reverse complement strand
TCCTCTTCTCTGAACCCGTTCGCATCGAGGCCGTTGCCAACTTAGGTATGGGTACTTCCATGCCGGTTGAGGTTGAATCATCCAACTACGAGGAGTATGATTATGTCTGGTATGCTTACATTCCCGACTACATTATGACAAGCTACCCCGAGGTGAATATCGGTGTTGTGGCATACGGCGAGGATGGTTATATCGTAGCTGACGGTGAAAATGCCGAGGAGCATTCCATCAATCAGTTCAGCTATTATCTGACTTTCTGTCAGCCCCGTATCTATGTGCGTGAGACCAACAGCAACGTTGCTGAACTCAATACGTTCCGTGTATTCGCAAGCTCTAATCAACCCATCAATACTTCATGGGGGGCTTTCCCATACGTTACAGACAACAAGGGCAATATCGTAGCCAACGTCAACATGGAATACTACACCAATGAATGGGGTGACAAGGAGCCGTTCAAGCCGACTGTAATGACTGAAGGCGGCGAATTCGATTCCAAGCCTATGGAGCTCGAATTCCAGATAACTCCCGCTATCACCGAAAAGGGCAGATATCAGCTCGTATTCCCGACTGCCGCATTCAACTTCGGTGAGCAGTTTGATGGTGTTTCATCTGTTGAACAGACTTACGACTACAGCGTCGTAGACTTCTATCCCGTGACTTACACAGTGGACAACTGTTCTGTAGCACTTAGCCCCGTAGAGCTCGGTTCCACCAGCAAGCTTTCCATCGACATCAACGAGGGTTGGGTGCTCGACACTCTGACACTCAACGGCGACGACATCACCAAGGAGGTTGCCAACGGTCGCTATGAGTCAGCTCCCGTAACCGGTGCGATGAACTATGTTGCAACAATCGTTTATGACGGTCTCGTACTGACTCCGACCGGTATGGACGACGTTGTATCCGACCTCAACCTGCGCGGTTGGAGCGAGGGTGGCAAACTCTATGTTGCCGGCCTGATGCTCGGTCAGACTGTCAATGTCTACAGTGTAGGCGGTTCACTGATGGGTACTGCCGACGTCGAGGATGACAACGAGACTCTCGAATTTGCTGTTGCTGAGGGTACATACATCATCACCGTTTCCGACGGCAATCAGCGTGTGGCTCTCAAGCTGATTAACAAGTAAATCCGAATCAGATACCCGTATGAATTGCAGATGCTCCCCCGGAGCGTCTGCAATACTCCGGACATAGGGGCGGGAGGTATGACATCCTTCCGCTTCACCAAGTCAGACAGACTCATCGCTCCTGTGGGTTCGTTAGCTTTAATATTCAATTATTAACATTTATTGGGAATATATGGTCGCGTAATTGCCATCTCCAATAGCGGTACCTGTATCCTCTTTGCTACTGACCTGTGCCACAAGAACCATCACCGTGGCAATGATTATTGAAAAAGTAAAAATTGATATTTAACCTTAACAAACTTAAAGTGAACAGATTCTTATTAATGCTTGCCGCCACTGCCACACTGGGCATGTCGGCCGCGACAGAGAAACCTACTCTTGTACCTTTCTCTGTAGGAAACGATTCATTTGTCAACGGTATGAGTACCAACGGCCGCTGGGCGACCTACGAGCGTCAGGCCGGCGAAGAGGGTATCATCTCCGAAGTCAAAATGATTGACATGACAACGGGTGAGGTCATCAGCTACACACCCGAGAAGATTGTAAACTATGTGGGTAAAGTCCAGAATTTCGGTCCCAAACCCTCACAGGCTTACAGTGTGTCAGACGACGGTAAGACCATATACGGCTCGGCCGACGGTTATCCCGCTTACTTCAGCGTCGATGACATGATGTGGCACTGCCTCTCAATGGGTACGCCCGCCGACAACCGCAATCTGAGCGGCGCCATCCTGGGTCATAACGCCGACGGTACTATGCTCTGCGGATGGTTTGCCGGTGACGACATGGTGACTCTGCGCAGCGCGCTCTGGGTAAACGGTGAAATCCGCGAAATGCCCGGTCTGCCGACTTATCAGGACCTCTACGACCTCGATATCATCGATGCCGGCGACTTCGCAGCCGCCCGTGAATCACAACCCAACTTCACATTCCGTCAGCTCTCTGACGACGGTAAATATCTCGTTTTGGGTATCGACCACAACCGTCCCAACTGGGGCTGTTCCTATGGTGTCTACGACATAGAGAAAGATACATTCACATTCATACTCGCTCCCGCCGAGGAGTATGGTCCCAACTTCACTGACAGCGCTTTCATGAGCCCCAACGGTGAATGGGTCACCGGTAATATATACTTCTCCGGCGATGCAGATGCCAACATCGGAGAGAGCGACGGTGTATATCGCTATCATATCCCGACAGGCAAGCTCGAGGTGTTCAATGACGTACAGTCTCAGGACCTTCTTGCTACCGCCATCGACAACATGGGCACAATCTTCGCCTCGACACCCGGGTCCAACCCCATCCGTAACCTCGTTGTCCGCAGCGAAGGCCTTTGGGTAGACCTCGGCAAGATTCTCGCACAGAAATATGATATGGACTATTATACTCAGTCCGGTTATCCGACTTCAGGTTATGCTGTCGGTGTGTCAAGAGACGGTAAGACAATTCTGTCACAGGCTGAGTTCCGTGGCAGCGCCTACTCTCTGACAATGCCCGTACTTTTCAGCGAGGCTGCTCAGGGCGTCAGTCTGCTGACCGAATATATGGTAGGTCCCACCGAGGGTCAGAAGTTCTCACAGCTCGGTGAGATGATGATACGCTTCACATACAGCTGCGTTCCCGCCGAGGGTGCTGAAGTGACTGTAACGGATGAGGAGGGTAATGTAGTCGGCAAGTCCAAGGCTATCGCTCCTTTCAGTTCACAGCGTATTGTATACACTATCACATTCGACAACATACCTCTCGAGGAGGGTAAGAAATATAATGTGAATATCCCGGCCGGAACATTTGTCATCGATGACACAAATATGGGCAACCCCGAAATCAACGTGTCATACATCGGTCGTGAGAACACACCTCTGAAGTTTGGTAAAGTAGCTCCCGAAGAGGAGTCGTTTATCAACACTTTCTCACTCAATAACCCCGTCACTCTCGACTTTGATGTCAATATCAGTGCCAGCACAGCCGTTCAGCCCCAGCTTTTCGAGGTTGGCCGTGAGACAGCTCTCTGCAATCTCAGTGTCGGCACCAACGGCAATTCACTGGTGATATTCCCTGCCTCTGACCGGCGTCTGGCCAAGGACCGCGAATATATCATCAAGGTTCCCGCCAATCTTGTGACTGACCTTTCCGGTTGCGGTGCCAACGAGGCGTTCGAGCTGAAGTATATGGGTGCATTCGTCCCGACTCCCACCGAGGACCCGGCACGCCCCTTCTTTGATGACTTCAACTCTCCCAACGAGTCTGTCTACAACTTCCTCCTCTTTGACGGTGACGGCGCTATGCCGACCGAAAGCATGCAGTCTATCGGCTTCGACCAGTTCAACACTCCGTGGAACTTCTCGGTGCGCGATGACGGTGCCTACGACTACTGTGCCGCTTCACACTCCGTATATGACCCGGCCACTCAGAGTGACGACTGGATGATTATACCTCAGCTCTCACTCAGCGACGGTGACTACTTCCTCTCGTTCAAGGCTCAGAGCTACGATAGCTTCTGCGAGGATGTGCTCAAGATTTATGTATGGGAGAATGATGATGTATATGCTTCTGTGGACAGCGAGCTCTTCGCTCAAATCAAGAAGGAGGCCGAGCTGATGACAGAGATTACATTGCAACCCTCCAAGACTCAGGGCACACTTGAGGGCTCATGGGTCGAGTATGAGTTCCCCCTATCAAAATATTCAGGCAAGAAGATATATATCGCTCTTGTCAATCAGAATGAGAATGAGAGCATCATCTTCGTCGATGACCTCGCTGTAGAGTATCGCGGTGCTTACACACTGACTGTGGCAGCCGGCAACAATCTCGTCGAGGAGACCGAAGCAGACATCACTGCATATGTCAATGTAAATGTCGAGGGTCCGTTCACTTCACTTGAAGCCGTTCTTGAGATGCCCGAATCCGAGTATACCGACAAGGTTACCCTGACGGACCTCAACCTTACAACCGGCAGCCGTCAGGCTATCGAGTTTAAGGACGCTCCCATCATCCCGGGTAGCACCAACCCCTACACAGTGACTGTGACTATGGGTGGTCTCACTCAGACCTACAAGGGTAATATCCTGAACCACGCATTTGAGATTTCACGTCGTGTTCTCATTGAGGAGGGTACCGGAATGTGGTGTGGCAACTGTCCTCTCGGTGAGGTGGCCATCGAACATCTCGAGTCATCAATGCCCGATAACGTTGCCGTAATATCTGTTCACAATGGCGACGCCATCACATTGACCGACTACGATGAGCTGCTGGCATTGGGCGGTTATCCCGCCGGCCGTATCAACCGTCAGGACAAGGTTTATCAGCCTATGTATGCTGACGAGACTACCGGCTACAAGGAGCTGACATCACCCGAAGGCACATATACATTCACTGACATTGTGCTCAAGGAGGTCGCTCAGGGCGCCGAGGCTGAAATCAAGATTGTAGACCCCGTTTACTATTCTGCCGACGAGCTTATTTCAATACCTGTGGAAGTTCGCTTCTCACTTGACCGCAGAAACTCAATCTACAACATCTTCACCTGCGTAGTCGAGGATGAAATCGTGGGCAAGCAGTCCAACTACTTCGCCGGCGACCCCTCTCCGGCACTGGCATGGTGGTCAGCTCAACCCCGTAAGGTAGAGTACACTTACCACAATGTTGCCCGCGCTATGGTCAATGGTTTCTACGGAAAGAGCGGTCTTATCCCCACAGACATCAAGGCCGGTGAGGTTTACGACGCTGATATCCGCTTCGAGTTCCCCGAGACTGTCGAGAATTCCGAGAACATGCACTTTGTCGTAGCACTTCTCGATGCCACAACAGGCCATGTCATCAACTCGGATGTATGCCGCAAGTTTACTGTCAATCCCAACAAGGGAGCCGGTGTGGACGGCATCACCGCCGACGAGGCTCAGAATATCGTGGTGACTGTCGAAAACGGCACTATCATGCTCAACGGCTGTGAAGACATCGAGGTTTACACCACCGCCGGCATGCAGGTACGCAACGGCAACCTCGACAAGGGTGCATACATAGTACGCAAAGCCCTCTCAGACGGTTCTGTCTACAGCAAACTCGTGATGGTAAGATAATCAATCATTCCGAATAAACCGCACGGCGGTTAGAAAAATAAGGTCTCGTGTCAGTCAGTTTTGACACGGGACCTTATTTTTTGTTTTTGGATAATTGGCGTGAGTTGATTATCTTTGAACGGTTATCAAGGGGCGGTACTCTCAGGGCTGACAGGCCGGCACTCTTTGCGATGTCCGTTCAAAGAAAATCACGGTCGATTTTATTTATATGTAATAATTGATGATATGAACAAGTTAAAGATTTTAATGCTGCTGTCTGCTGTGACTGCAAGTTTGTCGGGTATGGCGGAAGAACCCGCGCTTCAACACGCCGACTGCGGTCGTATTGAGCGTATGCGTCTGTTTTCCACGCAGATGAATGATACAGTCACCGTCGATACATGGCTTCCTCCTGTCTATGACCTTGCTGTCGCTGAACGCTTTCCTGTAATATATATGCACGACGGCCAGAATCTGTATGATGCAGCCACTACGTGGAACCGGCAGTCATGGGAGATGGACAGTGTGATGTGTGCGTTGTTGTCG
Organism: uncultured Porphyromonadaceae bacterium; assembly: GCA_947176545.1. Classification (GTDB taxonomy): domain Bacteria; phylum Bacteroidota; class Bacteroidia; order Bacteroidales; family Muribaculaceae; genus Lepagella. Next base: position 256 of record CAMWRB010000081.1, on the reverse strand, counting down.
GCCGGAAAGATAGAACCCGCCATTATAGTCGGCATACACAGTGACAGCGCTACGCGCGTCGCCGACCTTATGCCTCAGAAGGCCGTCGAGGGAAGCCGTGCGTTGGCCGAGACACTCGAGCAGGTCAAACTCAAGGGGATGACACCGCGCGGTGACGCTTATGCGGCATTTATTGTCGAGTGTCTTAAACCTCGTATCGAATCCACCTACCCAACTCACCCTGACATGAGTCATACGACGGTGATTGTCTCCAGTA
>CAMWRB010000080.1 GCA_947176545.1 uncultured Porphyromonadaceae bacterium | reverse complement strand
CGCAAACTCGTTGTGGCGGCTTACCCTCACGATTAAACCATGTGGACTCAAAGTAAATATGTACACAAATCAATTGCAGCAGATTACCCGGCGGATTATCGGATGTGAGAATATAACACTCGCCGAGGCCGATGAGCTGGCACTCTTTGACAATCTCGACACACTTTGTGAACAGGCTGATATAATTTGCCGTCATTTCTGCGGCAATCATGTCGACTCATGTTCGATTGTCAATGCACGCAGCGGACTATGTTCCGAAGATTGTAAATGGTGCGCGCAGTCATCACATCACTCCACCGGGTGCGATGTCTACGAATCTCTCCCATATCAGGAGACACTCGACGCCGCACGCACCAATGAACGTGAGGGAATTTCCAAATTCTCACTCGTCACATCAGGACGGGCACTCAATGACAGGGATATAGATAAATTCGCTCAATATTACCGTGGCTTATCGGAGGACACCAACCTATACCTCTGCGCATCGATGGGACTGCTTGACGAGAATAAGCTCCGACGTCTCAAGGAGTCAGGCGTGCGGCGTTATCATTGCAATATGGAGACATCAGACGAATATTTCCGTACTCTCTGCACCTCACATACTCCCGAAGACAAACGTGAGACTATCCGCGCCGCCAAACGTGTCGGTCTCGAAGTCTGTTCAGGTGGTATCATCGGCATGGGTGAGTCACTCGCTCAGCGTATCGACTTCGCTTTTGAACTTGCCGACCTCGATGTCGACTCCGTTCCCCTCAACATACTCAACCCCATTCCCGGCACACCGTTAGCCGATACGCCCCTCATCAGCGAGGAGGATATCATACGCACCGCCGCCATATTCCGGTTTATACTCCCGCGCAAGTCTATCCGCTTTGCCGGCGGCCGCAAACGCCTTTCTCACGAAGCGATGTTGCGTATGATGCGCGGAGGAGTCAATGGAGTCCTTATGGGCGATATGCTCACCACCATTTCGAATACAGTCAATGAAGACCGCCGGCTCTTCAACGAAGCCGGATGGCAATTCTAATATCTATCTTTACCGACTATGCAGATTTCAGTTGTAATACCGCTCTATAACGAAGAGGAATCACTCCCCGAACTCACCGCATGGATTGAACGCGTGATGGACGCCAACGACTTCACGTACGAGATTATATTTGTCAATGACGGCTCTACCGACCGTTCGCAGGAGGTGATTCGGAAGCTGGCTGCCGGCAATCCCCGCATACACGCTATATCTTTTGCAAGAAACTACGGCAAGTCACCCGCACTCAACGAGGGATTCAAGAAGGCGCAGGGAGATGTGGTCATAACCATGGATGCCGACCTGCAGGACTCCCCGGACGAAATACCGGAACTCTACCGTATGATTACACAAGATGGCTACGACCTTGTGTCCGGATGGAAACAGAAGCGTTATGACCCGCTTTCCAAGACTATACCCACCAAACTCTTCAACGCCACTGCCCGAAGAGTCTCCGGTATAAAAAATCTCCATGACTTCAACTGCGGACTGAAGGCTTACCGCCGTGATGTCATCAAGCATATCGAGGTATATGGCGATATGCACAGATATATCCCTTATCTGGCCAAGAATGCCGGCTACAAGAGAATTGGAGAAAAGGTCGTTCATCATCAGGCGCGAAAGTACGGCACCACCAAATTCGGACTTGACCGGTTTGTAAACGGCTATCTCGACCTCGCCACACTTTGGTTTCAATCCAAATTCGGCGTCAAGCCGATGCACCTTTTCGGACTGCTCGGCTCACTGATGTTCATCATCGGTTTTATTGCCGTCCTCGTTGTACTGATTCTCAAGGTTGTAAGTATAAGCTCCCCCTCCTATCACTTCTATGTCACCACCAGCGTATACTTCTATCTCGCTCTGGCCGCAATGATTATGGGACTGCAATTTTTCCTCACCGGATTCGTCGGCGAACTCATAACCCGTAATTCACCCGAACGTAACAATTACCTCATAGCCGAGGAGTTCTGAATATCTGCACAATGCGTCGACTGCTCTCCATATTAATCCTCATTCCGGGACTTCTCTCCGCGCTGCATATAGCGGCGCAGGAACCGTTGGGCGACCCCTTTCCCGGTGTCCCGGCTGACTCCATACCCTACATGTCGGACCGTCAGTATGACGCACTCTTTGACAGTATACCCCCTGTAACGGGCAATCAGACACTGCAGATTAAGGTGACACCCGTGGACATCGACCGCGACAAGCCACGTCAGCCGGTGATGCACTATTATGACAAACACGGCAATCAGCTTGAGACTCCGGTACGCTTTCTCACAGACCTCGATACCGTTACGTCTGTCCGCCCCGGCCCCAAATATCCTCTCTATAACGGCACTTCTGTCGGCATCAATATCTTTGACCCTATCATGATGATTACAGGTCAGAGACGCTTCTCGATTGACCTCCACGCCGACGTTTCACTCTTCAACTGGATATTCCCGACCGTCGAACTCGGCATAGCCCGCGCCGACGCTTATCCGGAGGATGGAAGAACACATATAATAATGAAACCGACTCTGTATGGCAAAGTCGGTTTCAACTATAATTTTGTATATAAAAGTAATCCGGATTTTCAAATATTCCTCGGGTTCAGAGCCGGATATTCCTCATTCCACTTTGCCGCAACAGACCTGAAGTCAGGCTCGTCCTACTACGATGTGTATGACGGCAAGCCTCTCGATGATGTAAGCTGTACGTCGTGGTACGGACAGGCACTCATCGGTATCAAGGTTAAAATCTACCGTCGGTTCGCAATGGGATGGACTATCAGATACGGATTCAAATTCCGCGTACGCACGTCGATTGACAATGTTGAGCCGTGGTTCATACCCGGTTACGGCACTGGACCGCTCAACGCCACATACTCACTCATTTTCAATATCTGACAGCGTCTTCCTGCTTCAATCCGGCATTTCGATACATCTCAATACATCGGAGTAAAGCCCGGATTCTTGCGCAGGTGGGCGTTGGCGTTGCCGGCTACATTCTTCAATTCCGAAGTATCAAGCTTAAGTATCGGCGCACCCTTATGCAATATCAGTTCGTTGAGGTCTACATAATAGCAGCCATTCTCGGTACAGAGGTCGAAGTAATATCTCAAGTCACGCACATTGCTCATACTGCGCCATTGTGTTGAGGATACATTCGGTTCTCCCTGGATAAGGTATGTATAAGGTACACTCGCATTCATCACGATACTGCGGCATATAGAGGCACCCAAATCGGCATCTGCGGTCTCATCGACATGATGGGCGAAGAAGTTGGCCCGAACGCATCTGTCGGGCGAAGAGACTGTGCCGGGAAGCATGTGAGTACCTCCAATCTTCTCCCAGTAATTGACTATAGCCGTCATGTCAGGCCAGCGGGGGTCATTGGTCATAGCCCGATAATCGCCGGCATCATAGATGTGTATGTCACCATTATCAAATTCAAATATGATTGTAGCCCCCGTCCGGTCAGTGACTCCCCAATGCAGAGCCGAAACCGTACCGTTATCGAACGTTGCGCCTCCGAGACTGAAATTATGCTCTTCGAGCAGAGCTTTGACTTCATCTACATTCTCACACGTATCCAATATCCATGCGGTAAACATCGCCATTGACATCGGAGGTCTGTTTACGGTCGAATCATTGTCATATACCGTTCCCTTGCAGAAGAGTCCGTTAACCACCAGACCGCGTTCATTCATACCCTCGGTCACACCGCCGTCATAACCCACGGCGTAAACCGCGCCATATTTCGATGTCCATTCCACCGCACCCGGTTTGTCGGAACCGACTTTGCGTATGCCGCGCGGATATACATATATATTGGTAGGAATCGGTGTCTTCCAGTCGAGCGAACGACCCACTATATAGAGATTATCACTCCCGTGATAGACCACGCGCGTACACGCCTCGGCTTCTGACGGATTTACAACACTCAGCAGGCCTGAGAATGCCAACAGACCGGCACCAAGTTTAGCCAATAGTTTCATAGTATTCCAATATTTAGTTTATAACATAACAACCATAATGTGCGATTGGTTTTTGACAACAGCCTCATCCACATCCACACACATACGTATTCATTGTTCCACCACAAAAAAATCGAGGTTTCGCCGGCGGCGAAACCTCGATAATATCTGTTGAGTTAAAGATTCTCTTAGAGAGCAACCTTTGTTGATTTACCATTTACAACCACTACGTAGATACCCTTCTCTACATTAGCGTTGAGAGAATTGCCGGCCTTAACATTTGCATTGGCTACTACTGCACCGGCTACTGAGTATACACATACGTTGCTGTCCTCGGCTACACTTACAGTGATTGTACCGTTCTGAGCTGTCACGTTGGCATTGTCAGCTACGACAACGTCTACGCTGCTCTCATATTTGATGTCACCAACGAGGCTGTAGTTACGAACCTTGTTCACATCCTTCGGGTCATAGTGGTAGATACAATTCATGTTGGACTTAGCGCGTACGATGTTACCATAGTAGTCATCGCAAGTGAACTGATAACCCTCAGTTGTACCGATACCCATAGTTGCGAAAGTGCCGAAGTAGTTGAAGAAGTTCTGTACACGAAGTGACATACCGTACTTCTCACTCCAACCCTCGATATCGTTGAGACCTACACCGAAAGGAACGAATGAATTTTCAATGGGAGGACATGACATATAGTCTGTTTCAAATGCGGGGTCCCACTTGATTTCGGGGATGAGAAGCTTGAAGTTGCCGACGGGGTTGAGGCTTGTATCCTCTGAGTATTTCTTATCGGCATAGAGCACACCCTTCACGAGGTTGGCGTGTTCATCAAGGTCATCACCGGCGGGGAGGTCTTCAGAAATAACTGTCATAACCTTTGAGATATCAAACACCTTTGTATCTTCGGGCAGTACTACATTTACATACTTGTCGCATGCAACGATGTAAAGCTGTGACAGCGGACCCCAGTCGTCTGAATACTCGACATCACCCAAATCAGTACCGCCTACGCCCATGTTGAACATGTGCAGGTCACCGAACTCGGGAAGCATGATGTCACGAGGGTCGAAACCTTCGATACGGGCTACACCTGTCGGTGAGTTACGGATGATAGAGGTCTTGCCACTCTGAGCAGCCTTGAAGTATATCTCCTCATCGTAAGACACTACATTGTTGTCAGGGTTGTAACCGTTGAACTTAACCCATGAAGAACGAGTCTCACCAATCTCAGTGAAACCGATTTCACCATTAACCATACCGGAGAAATCGAGAACCTGGTTGGGGAGCATTGAGAAGTGTTCCCAGTTTTTATAATCGGATGTGTACTTACCACCGATACCTGTGCTCTCAACGAACTTGTTACACCATGTAGTTGAGTTCATAAGGTCATCAGGAGTTACACAGTCATATTTACGGTCTTCGATAGGTATTTCATAATCGGCGGGATACTCGAAAATCTGATTCCAGATGTAATATGAAGGCCAGCAGAGCTGCATGCTCAGGTTGGTAACGATGTTACCGTTTGTGTCTGTCTTCCACAGAATGTAAGTAACACAGTAGAGGGGCAACTCGTCAAATGTGTAGTTGAAGGGATTGCCATCCTTGTCAAGGAAGCCAATCAACTCACAGAGGGGCTGCTGTTCCTTACAGAACTGCATTGTCCAGTAACCACCCTTCGGGTCATCCCACTTACGTGTCACATACTGCTCGCTGTTGGTCTGATGCAGTGCATCAAACTCGGCAACGGCACGCATTGTGCGGAGCTGCTGACGCTGAGCCGGTGTGGTCACTATCTCAGCGGATGAATCCCACAACTGAGGAGCTGCTGCTGATGCAGAAGCCATCATGCATGTTGTTGCCAACAAGGTAAAGATTTTTTTCATTTCGCTTAAAGTATTATTGTGTTAAAATAAATTGCTCTGAAGCTTGTCTGGTTGATAGGTCGTACTTTAAAGTGCCTTATAGTTCAAGTAGTACTTGAAGGGAATTTTCCAAATTTCAACGGTATTCTTCTA
>CAMWRB010000079.1 GCA_947176545.1 uncultured Porphyromonadaceae bacterium | reverse complement strand
CTCTCTACACCGCCCAACGTATAGTTGGGTTGTGAAGCGATAATCCGGTTAATCTCGGCATCGGGCATTATTATGATATTGAAGATGTCGCGCCATATATTTTCTGTCGCGATAGAGCCCAAATCCTGATTCTTTCGATAATTTTTGTAAAGCCCGGATTCCCTTATGGTGTCTGCGAGCGGAGTTACGACATTTTTGAAAGGAAATCCACCGGCATTGTACTTGAAGATAAGGCTGCGGATGTGGTCATCGGCAAGCAGACGCTTGATAAATCGTGTCTCTGCCAATGGTCCGGGCTTCCCCTTGATAGTTATCTCCTTGGCTATCGATACCATAAGATACAACATATCGAGATAAAGCGAATATGCGAATCTCTTTTCTTTGGTCGGAGAGGCGGGTTGTGATTCAAGCCGGAACTTATCCTCTACAAGCAGATAGGAGTAGAGCATCTGCACAACCTTCATTCTTATCAACACACGATTTATCATAACTCTTTATGAATGGTTTTATATTGAATACAAAGATAGCAAGAATTTTCCGATTTTCTAAGCGGTGACACCCGTAATAATAAATTTTAAAGGTTCATCCGGCGCAGTATTCAGTGAAAAACCGTACTCATTTATTACACATTCGTTGTCTGACGGCCTCATACATCATAACACCGGCTGCCACCGATACATTCAGTGAGCCTATATGACCTCGAATCGGTATCGCACCTAATGCGTCACATTGTCTGAGCACCTCATTGGAGATACCGGTATTTTCAGCTCCCATGACAATTGCTGTCGGGACGGTGTAATCTAACTCTGTATAATCGACAGCACCCTTTTCAGACGCACCTACCACCTGATAGCCGTTGTCGTGCAACTCCTTGACAGCCTGTAGTATAGTGTTCACACGGCACACCGGGATGTGAAGCAATGCTCCGGCTGACGTCTTGACGGCATCCGGGGTTACGCTGACACTGTTTCGTTCCGGTATGACTATAGCGTCAGCCCCTGCGCATTCAGCCGTGCGGGCAATCGCTCCGAAATTGCGGGTGTCAGTCAGGCCATCGAGCAATATGAGCAACGGCGTCCTTCCCTCTTCATAGAACAGGGGAATAAGGTCGCCGAGATGCTGATATTCGATGGGAGACAATAATGCTATCACCCCCTGATGATTCTTCATGGTGATACGGTTGAGCTTTTCGCCGGGAACGCGCTGCATGAGCAGTCCGCGTTGTTTGATTTTACCAAACAATTCTCGGGAAAGGTCACCCGTGAGGTCCTTGCGTACCAGTATCTTGTCAATATTACGGCCGGCTTCGATGGCTTCAATTACCGCCCTTATTCCGAATATATAGTCTTTATTGCTTATCATATACCGTTTGGTTGGATTGAGGTTTTCAATAATTCGTCTGCTGTCTGCAACGCACTTGACGTTATCTGCTCACCGCTTATCATCGAGGCAATCTCATGTCGGCGTTCCTCAGCGTCGAGCAGACGTATATGGCTGATGGTTCTCTCCTCCCTATCCTCCTTGAACACCTTGTAATGACGTTGCCCCTTGGCTGCAACCTGAGGCAGATGTGTGATGGCTAAAATCTGGGTATTGGCCGACATCTCCCCCATCATCTTTCCCATCTTATCGGCTATCTCGCCGCTCACACCGGTATCAATCTCATCAAATATGACTGTCGGCATCTCCATTTTTTCAGCCATAATAGATTTGATAGCCAGAGTCAGACGTGACAATTCACCGCCGGATGCTGTCTTGCTCATTGGCAGGAGAACACCGTTTTTATTAAAGGAGCATAGGAATTCTATGTTGTCGCCGCCATCCGAGGTGAGCTTTCCGGAGCGGATATCAACCTTGAATGTAAGATTGGCAAGTCCCAGAGGCCGTGCACGGTTTTCCAACAATTCCGCAAATGCTCCGGCTGCCCTTCTGCGCCTTTCAGTCAATTCTGCCGATTTCTCCTTGAGTTTCGAGGCGAGTACCCGTGCTTTCCCCTCAATTTCCGAGATGTCTGTCTCCGCATTATTAAGGGATTGCAAGCGGTTGCGCAACTCTTCGCGCAATGTGACAAGCTCATCGGCATCCGATACCTTAAATTGTCGTTTCGCTTCGTAAAGTGCATTCATACGCGCCGCCGTTCTGCTCAGTGCCTGAGGATTTGATTCTATCCCGGAGGCTATGGACTGAATTGTTTCGGCTATATCCTTCAGTTCCACGTAGAGACTTTGGAGGCGATATACGATACTGTCTTCGGTATCGGCATCATCATCCACGAGCGACATATTGATATTGTCCAGTGCATTACGTGCCGTCATTATCGAGGATAAAGCTCCATCGTCACCATCAAGGCTGTTGTAGCTTTCGGCAAGGAAATGACGTATCCTGTCGGCTTCGCTCAACAGGTCATATCGCTGTTCTACCTCAGCCAGTTCACCGGTTTTAGGATTCAGCTTTTCCAATATCTCAAGGCGATATTCGAGCAACCCGCGCATTTCCCGGTTGCGTTCCGTCTCCTCTTTCAGCTCCTTGATATGATTGCGTGTAGCGACAAAATTTCTGAAAAGTTCGCGATACTCACCTAACAACTTGTTGTTGTCTGCGAAGGTATCTATTATCTTGAGCTGACCTTCGCGCGAATTGAGAGTAAGTGTGGCGTGCTGACTGTGAATATCAATTAAAGCGGAGGTCGTCTCTTCCAATTGTTGCAAAGTCACCGGACTGTCATCGATAAATGCCCGGGAGCGTCCGTTGGGAGAGATTTCACGTCTTACTATCAGGTCATTGCTGAACTGAGCCTCTACGATTGTCTTACGGCTGCTGTCGGTCACGGTCTTTGTGTCGGCACGTCCTCCGAGTAATAATGACAGCGCACCAAGCATAATGGATTTTCCCGCGCCTGTCTCACCTGTTATGATGGACATACCCGCACCCGGTTCAAGGTCGAGCTCATCTATCAGAGCGTAATTCTTGATTATCAATCGTGACAACATAGCCGTAAATCTATATCACTTATCAATTATTTTCCGACCCTTTCTTAATCTTATCGAGTCGTTCGCCATCCGTAGGATATATAGGTTGCAGAATCTCGTACGCCTCTTCACGTTCCGTCGCCGGGGCCTGTGAATAAATATTGACCAGTTCATCCATTTTGGCATCACGGAATATGGATAGGGCTACCGACATAGGTGCGCTCTGATATATCTTTCGTATATTCTTGAGTGATTCGGTAATAGTGGCCCTCCCCTTGTCGAGCGACGTTACCATCTCATCAAGTCCCTTACGGTGATAGTCATACAGCAACTGTCTGATGCCTTGGGTATTGCCATCGGTGTAAGATGAGAGGACGGCCGAGCGGTTTTTGGTATCTTCAAAGGCTTTCCAACCCACTTCACCCGTAGACTGAGCTGCCTGTACTATTGACTGGGCTTTGTCATAAAACTGCTGTCCCCCCATCGGAGAGAATGAGTCTGAATCTATCGCCAGAAAGAGATAGGCATAGAAGTCGAGTATCGCAGTCAGGTTATTGTCATTGGATGTCTCGTTAAATATCAGCGGGTCACCGTCATGATATTCAAACTCTACCTTTGTATCCTTGAAGTTGAGGAGTGTTGTCGAAATGTTGGTATTGTATATGGGTCGTGAGACCTGTACCTGCAGGTCTCCCTTTATCCGGTCGCCGTCATACTCCTTGACAGTAAGAAAAAAACGGCACTCTATCCTCTCGTTGGGACTAAAAGTCAAGGTTGAGAATCTGGTTTCGTTAAGATAATCATTGACAGCACTTTGCAGAGACTCAAAGACACTCTTGTTGGTGCCTTCGATAGCCTGGGAATTTACCTCTACCGTACAGTGTAATTCCTGAGCCGAAGCACGGCTGCCGAGACACAGTAAGGCCGTGACAGCGCAGATGCCATATGCTGTTCTTCCGATTATACTTCTCAACCTCATATCATTTACAATTTAGAATATGCCAGCATGCTGTCCACTATATCGTGAGCCACGGCGCGTTTGGACTTGCAGGGATATTCAGTTACTACTCCGTTGGCATCGACAATGCTGACGATATTCGTGTCACACATAAATCCGGCACCCGGTTTTGTCGCATCATTGAGCACAATCATGTCGAATCCCTTGTTGGCCATTTTACGCCGGGCATTTTCAAGGCAATTGTCTGTTTCCAGAGCAAAACCAACAAGAATCCGGTTGCCCTTCCGGCTGCCGAGTGTGGCGGCTATATCCGGATTACGTCTGAGGCGTATGCACAGCTCTTCAACTCCCTCCCGTTTGATTTTGACATCGCTTGTTTCGGCCGGCGCATAGTCTGCTACAGCCGCTGCCATTATAGCATAGTCCGAATCTTCGAATGTGCTGAGGGATGCCTCGAGCATTTGGCGGGCAGAAACAACATCGATACGCTTTATACCCTCCGGGAGTGTCAGTGCTCCATCAACAGGACCGGCTATAACGGTGACATCCGCACCCCGTGACGCGCATTCCTCGGCCAGGGCAAACCCCATCTTACCGGATGAATAATTGCCTATAAAACGTACCGGGTCTATATTTTCGTATGTCGGACCGGCTGTTATCATCACCCGTTTACCGGCCAAATCGTGGACGGATTCTTCCGGTTGTGTATCACACTGATGTGATTCACCCGCATGTTTGAAATAATCAATCACTTCCCGCAGAATTTGCTCCGGTTCCTCCATGCGACCTTTGCCGGTCAATCCGGAAGCCAGAAAACCACTTTGTGGCTCCACTATGATGACTCCATCTTCCCGCAGTTGCGTGACATTACGCTGTGTCGACGGATGTGCCCACATGTCGAGGTCCATTGCCGGAGCGACCATAACCTGTTCTTTAGCCGACAGGTACGTGGTGATAAGCATATTGTCTGCGATACCGTTGGCCATCTTACCGATTGTAGATGCTGTCGCGGGAGCTATTACCATAAGGTCGGCCCATAATCCCAGGTCTACATGACTGTGCCATTCACCTGAATTGGCTGAAAAAAATTCACTTACCACAGGCTTTCCGCTCAGTGCGGCCAATGTCGCGGGAGTGATAAATTCCTTGCCGTTAGGAGTAATAACAACTTGAACTTCAGCTCCTGCTTTGATAAGAAGACGCAGCAGATACGCCGACTTATAAGCGGCGATACCTCCTGAAATACCCAGCACGATGTGCTTCCCTTCGAGTGGTTGAGACATCTATCGTTGTTTTGTGGAGTTATATATTACGGTAAGCACATCCTTGGTGTTGCGCGCAAAGTCGCCGCTCATTATCCAGCTGTAATAAGAGGGCTCCTTACGGAACACTTCCTGCACCGGTTTTCCCTTGTATTTGCCGAATCCGAACACCGCCTCACCATTGCGTCCGCGGCGAACCATACCCTGTAAATCAATAGCGTTATCCATGCCGGAAAACTTTGATAGGAAAGCCATATCATTCTGCAATTCAGGATATTTGTCGAGTTGCGCCATCAGCACTTCGTATGTGGCCTTTGTATCCGCATTGGCCGAATGGGCATCATCCAGATTTTTTCCGCAGTAGAACTTATAGGCAGCTACAAGAGTGCGCTGTTCCATCTTGTGGAATATATTCTGCACATCGATGAAGTGGCGTCCGGCCATGTCAAACTTTATGCCTGCACGTCCGAACTCCTCTATCAGCAACGGAACGTCAAATTTATTGCTGTTGTAACCGGCGATATCACAATCTTCAAAATATTTGATTAATCTCCCGGCAATATCTTTGAACGTCGGCTCGGACGCCACCATCTCATCGGTAATATGGTGGACAGCCGTGGCATCGGCCGGGATAGGAATTGTCGGATTTATCCTGCGTGAATACTCTTCGCAATGACCGTCCGGGAAAACCTTGATGACGCATATTTCGACTATACGGTCATGTGTGACGTTGGTGCCCGTGGTCTCGAGGTCAAAGAATATTAAAGGTCTGCTCAGATTAAGTTTCATGTATTATAAAGCATTGTTTATTGCCTGTAAATCAACGTTGTTGATGTCTTGGATG
>CAMWRB010000078.1 GCA_947176545.1 uncultured Porphyromonadaceae bacterium | reverse complement strand
AGAATCCTCAGAAGGGTGAATTTTACATTAAAAACGGCAAGAAGTATATCCGGCCCCTCTAATACCAAGCACGACATCAGTAAGCCGTCATAAAACTACCGCCGACAGATATAAAACAGATTTTAAAGAGTCGTGTGTTCCGATTGCGGACGCACGACTCTTTTATCGTTTCAACACTGCATCTTTTCCTCTACAATATCTATCGTATCTATCGCGCCCGTCGTCACCAACCGAATCTGAGAAAGTTTATGTTTACTTCTAAAGAACTATGGACTTAGATAAAAAAGGACTATATATTGCCATTCCTAAAGTATTTTCAATAACTCTGATTAATCTAAAATGTACTTAATTATCAGTCGGAGAGGATGAACTTGAAGAGGCCGTCTGTGCGGTCGAAGCGGATGTCGGGACGGGCGAAATATCTCTCGAGCATACCGTTTTCGGTCAGAGCGGAGTGTGTGCCGATTTGTACACCGAGTTTGCGGTCTATCAGCCATAGAACGTCTGAAATCTGAAGAGCCATATCCAAATCATGTGTGGACATAAAAATCGTCTTGTCCATATCATGCGCTATCCGACGCAAGAGCATCATTACCTCGACTTTGCTCGGATAATCGAGAAATGCCGTCGGCTCGTCGAGAAATATTACCGGTGTCTGCTGTGCGAGTGCTTTGGCTATCATTACTTTCTGTCGCTCTCCGTCACTCAGTGTCTGTACCTGTCTGTGACTCAATTCACCTATTCCCGTCATATCAATAGCTTCGGAGACGGCTTTGCGGTCTTCAGCGCGCATCCTGCCCCAGAAGTCTGTATACGGGGCTCGCCCCAGTCCGACCAAAGCTTCTACATTCATATCCTCAAGCTGAGGACGTTCAGTCAGAACCATGCTCAGAGTATGAGCAAGTTCCCGCGATTTATATTCCCCTATCGGCTTGCCCGATATCATCACTTCACCCGATAAGGCCGGTTGAATACCGGACAATGTTCGCAATAATGTCGACTTGCCTGAACCGTTGGTGCCCAGCAACGACACCATGCGACCCGACATTAGTGTTGCGGACAATCCGGATGTAACCTCACGCCTGTCACGTCCCGTGACATAACCCGTCGTCAATGAACGCGTCTCGATGACTGTATCACTCGTATTCATGCATTTAATTTACGGCGTTTGAAAATAACATATAGTATTACCGGAACTCCGATGAGCGGTGTCACTCCGTTCAACGGCAACAACATATTGTCGGGTATAAGACACATTAGATTGCACAACAACCCTATCAGTGCTCCGATGATAACACATCCGGGCAGGATGATTCGGTGGTCAGCGACGCGGAATATCATTCTCACTATATGAGGGACCGCCAGACCGATAAATGAGACCGGTCCGCAATAGGCGGTCACGACTGCTGTCAAAACACCCGTGGATAGAAGAAGCACGTTGCGCACTCTGCGCACATTGACACCTAAACTGTGAGCGTATGTATAGCCTAACAATATTATGTTAAGAGGTTTCGCCAACATCAACGAGGTGAGCAGCCCGAGTGCAACAATTCCGGCAAACAGAGGCAACTGACCCAGCGACACACTGTTGAAATTACCCATCCCCCACAAGGTATAACTCTGAATCCCCTCTGCTGTAGATGTATAATTGAGCAATGTGATAATCGAGGAGGTCAGATAACCGACCATGATACCGGTGATTAACAACATCATATCATTCTTCAACCATGTTGAGAACAACAACAGAAGAGCCATAACCGCAATACTCCCCGCAAAAGCTCCTATCAGGATAGCGGTATAGCCTCCCCACGAAAATCCGACAGCCGATACACTGCCGCCCAAAAGGAGCATTACGAACGCTACACCTAATCCCGCACCCGAACTGATACCCAATATAGAGGGTCCGGCCAAGGGATTGCGGAAAGCAGACTGCAACAGCAGACCCGATACGGTCAGGGCACTGCCGGCAAGCATCGCTGTCACTGCCTGAGGTAGACGGCTGCCGATAATGATAAATCGGAGAGGACTCTCTTCAGATACGTTACCTAACAAAATATCCGTCACGGCAGTCACAGGAATATCCACCGCTCCTATATATATATTAAGAATGAAGAGAAGGAGTGTGACTATACCGGATATAATAAACTTAAGAGGGGTCATTTCATTTTGGAATAATAACTCAGTTTTTCATCTCCCATCACCTCCGGATGCAATATGATGACCATATCCCTGAGCACACGCTCGGGGTGAAACGGGGTTTCACCGAAGAGGTCGCTTTTCCGCGTATTGCATCCATATACATTACCGGTCTTGAAAGCCTTGAATTCGGCATTGACAGGTGCATCGGCAGCCAGCTGAGCAAGTGATTTCTCATCATTCTGATAATATCTGACCATCCAGACATCGGCATCATGAGCCTCTGCAAGAACGCGCTCAGGCGCCAAGGCCACACTTCCCGACCCCTTGATACGGGCGAAAGGATTGACGCCTCCCGCATCCTCGATAAGCTGTCCTGTCGTTGAGTCAGCACACGGCACGCTCCACATCTGTCCATACCGGCTGTCAAATATCACCTTGGGTCGGAATGAGCTTTTGGTCGCAGCGTCACGCAGGGCTGTATACTCGGATTCTACGGTGGAGAACAATCTCTCGGACTTATCTTTGGTTCCAAACAGCAGACCGTACAACCGCATCCACTCCGCCCTGCCCAGTGGCGATGATTCCATATAATCCGCACACTGCAACACAGGTATTCCAAGCGATTCGACCTTCGAGTTGCAATCATTATTCTGATAAGGTGACAGCATTATCATCTGCGGATGCAGGCTTATTATCTTTTCAATATTGGGATTCTGATTAAACCCGCAATCCACCAACTCACCCCGCTCCAGTCGCTTCAACAACTCTGAATCCTTGATATATTCAGCTTCGCAGACACCTCCGACAGCATCTGATACACCCAACTCACTCAACAGGCCGGTATGTACGGCTGAATAGACGAGAGCGTTCCTGACCGGTGTACGTATGACTGTGCCTTTCGGCATATCGGACGGTAAGACGCTGTCGGACGGCACAAGCAGACATCGCTGCAGAATCCGCGTCGTATCCCACGGGTTCTTGATAATAACATCCGTATAACCCGGACACTCCGTGATGGAGAGATAATCGGCATACTTCATCTCGATATTCTCTCCCTCACCTGCGGCAGACGATGTGGAGTGGCCACTCCCGCACGAAGCGAGAGCAGCCGCACACAACATCATTGAGCCTGCCACCAAAGCTACAGCTCCATATCTAACAGAGAATGTCCTGAAACTTCCCGAACCGGGCCACACGGATTTCACTTTACCATATAAACCCGGGAAGAAGTGAAACTTTCTTGAACTCATTTATCAGTCGTATTGCAAATAAACGTGACTCCCACAGAACCGACGCCACACTCAACACGTTTGCTGAACACTCCGGAGGGAGAGTAAATGTTGGCATAACACGGCTCTTTGTACTGAGTATATCCGGCCTCTGATGTAGTATATGACAGGATAACGATATCGCCGCTCACCGGGTCAATGCTGACTCCACACGGACTCTCAATCCATGACTTTGAATCGGGTGATTGCTGCACGAACTCACCCTCCGCTTTCAGTGATGAGGTATTGTAAGCAGTAAAGGTCATGTCGTTGCGGTCTGTACCGAACGGTGCATTTATAACATATAGTTTATCCTTATGCACAGCCATATAATGACCTTGAGCAATATCTACGACATCGTTGCCGACAATCTTTTTCACCGTTGAGGGAATATCACCGTAGTTACCTTTACAGATGACAAACACATCCTTACCGTTTGTAGCCAGGTCTGTAGGATTGAGTACTTTGGATATGTCCTTGATTTTTGTCTCATGCCATGTTGCGAGGTCTATGATGGATATGGAACCATTGGCATACGGATTTTTTTCATCCCAGTTGTAGCCGTCGGAATTGGCGACGTACAGTTTACCGTCAGCCACAGTCATCTGGTCGGGATTCGGGCCGGTCTTCATACTCTTCTCAATCTCAAGAGTCAGGGTGTCAATGCAGCAGACATATCCGGAATTCATCGACGCATACACCTTACCCTTATGAGAGGTGAGATATCTTGGACTCTGAGCCTCTCCCTCGGGACGTATCATCTTTATAATTTCAAGATTATCAGCACGGACTACCCATATCAGGTTTGAATCGTGCATGGGTATATACATCTTTGAACCATAGATTATAGCCGGCTGAGCGCCCTCACCGAGCAGACAACCATTTGCGGCTTTAAACGCATCCTGCAGAGCAGATGTAGACATTCCACTGCTGTAGTCGTATGCCGTGATTGATGATGCTATCTGAGCACCCATATTGCCATTATTTATGATATAAAATCCTGTAGACGCAGTACCGTGGCCAATATTGGGTTCATCATTGTGGTCACTGCATGAAGCCAGACACCCTGTCAGTATCAAAGAAGCGAAGAGATAGTGAATTTTTTTCATTTTCAATAAAATGTGATATAGTTGGAATTAGTATGATTACCTATAATTTATATGTCGCGGTCAGCCTGAATGCGCATCCGGGCATCGGATAGCCGGAAACGATTTGATACTGCGTATCGGTGATATTGAGGGCATCGAGCCGCAGGTCGAGTTTGTGTCTGCGCAATGAAAATTCCCTCATCAGAGAGACCCCTAATTCGGCATATCCGGGCAAACGGGTGTTGGGCAGGTTGGAATTAGTACCGTATCTGTCGCTGCATCCGCTCAGTTTTACTACAACATCGACCCAAGGGTTCTGCCATGTTACAGAAGCAGCTCCGTTATGTTGAGGTGTATATGCCACCTGCTTGTTATAGTCAGGGTCTTTGGGTGATGTACGCGGTTGGACACGCTGCCAGCTGTATGTAGAGGCAATGACCAGCTTATGAAGATTCGTCAGCTCCAGATTAGCATTAATTGTGATATCCGCTCCGAATGCCCGTACCTTATCCAGATTGGTCATAGTCCAGACAAACATATTCTGTGGGATTGCCACTATTTTATCCCTCACGTGATTATAGTACACGTCGGCGGTAGCAGTGATGTCCGATACCACCCCACGGGGACCGTACTGCCACGTGACTCCGACATTTACCTGGTCGGTATCCTCGGGCTTCAGAGAGAGACTCCCGAGATGATAGTAGTAACTCTCATTAAAAGTCGGTATGCGGAAGATGTTTTTGTATGCCGCCCGGAGATATATGAGCTGACTGCTCCAGGGACGCACAGACACGCTGACTGCCGGTGAGAGTTTCGTACGGTCCGGTACCGGCTCACCACGTTTCACACCATTGACAAAAGTCGAACAGAGCAATCGACCTATTATGAGGATTCGGTTATTATTGAATTTGGCTGACAAAGCCTGGAGAATAGAATGTCTCCACGGCCCGGCAATTGTGTATCCGTTGCTGCTCAGATTGTTATAACTGTAGTCAAGAGCATAATCCAAAGCCACCGAACGCACCGGAGTGTAAAGCAGCGAACCCGACACGTAAGCCTCGCGCTGTATATAGTACTCATCCTTGAAACCTCCTGTATACTTACCGTCCACTTCGTGATAGAACGTAGCGTCCCAGTTAAACTTGGCGACACTGCGCAGACTCAGTTTGGACCATCCGGTATTAAGATAACTTACCTGCGCGAAAAAGTTACGGTCATGGAGCGTGTCGTCGCTGTTGTTGTTATAGAGTACGACGCGTCCCGGCAGTTCACGGTCGTTGTCATAATAATAGATTTTGGCATCAATAGCCGATTGCTCGGTCGTGCGCCAGCGTGTATTAATTTCACCATGTCCGCAGCTCATCCGGCTGTTGTCTCGCCGTTCACGCGAAGAATATATACCGTTACGCAGAGTGAATGGATAATTGTTGAGCGCGTAGGTATATTCACCTATTGCGGAATAGGAGAATCGTGGAGTAATCGTCTTGCCGACCTTGACGTATGGATTGACAAGTCCGAATGAGCCAATCCGCAGCTGACCGG
>CAMWRB010000077.1 GCA_947176545.1 uncultured Porphyromonadaceae bacterium | reverse complement strand
CACAGGACTTACCGGAGCCAAGTCTCCGAACCGACATATTATGCTGACATTACAACGCGCCTCCGCCGGGTCGGGCAAGACATTCACGCTGGCCCGCACATTCATACGACATCTGATAACCGAACAACGTGACGGAAAGACCTCATTACGCAGCTATGAGGCTCTACCCGACGCGGTCTCACATATTCTGGCGGTGACATTCACCAACAAGGCTACCAACGAGATGAAACAACGCATCATCGAAAAGCTCCATGCCCTGTCGCGCATGGATTTACCGGTCGATGATGTCAATTACCTCAAGGACTTCATGGAGGAGTTTGGCGTAGAGCGGCAGGAGATTGCCAACCGGTGCAGTCTGGCACTGAAATATCTTCTGCTCGATTATTCCAACTTCAATGTCTCGACCATCGACTCCTTCTTCCAGAATATCCTGCGCACTTTCGCATATGAAGCGGAACTGCCGGATGGCTACAAACTGGAAATAGACAACGATTATGTGGCCTCCGTGGGTGTGGACACCATGATACAGGATATGATGAGCGCCGAGCTGGACGAAGACACACTCTTCTGGCTCAATATGCTGACCCGACGCTCCATGGCCGAGGACAAGGACTGGAATATTGTAAACAAACGCCGCAGCAAAACTAATCCCACTCTTTATGACTACCTTTGCAAAGCAGCTCAGAAGATTGACAATGAGGACTTCAAGCGTTACCTTCCGATAATCGACGACTTTATCAGCGAGGGTAATAACCCCGCCGATACGTATCGTGAGATTGACAACCATTACCTGCCGGCCATCAATAATGCCTTCGAACAACTGCGCGATGAGGCGTTCCGCCTTCTGCGCCTGTACAGCCGGAATACACCAAAAGGGATAACAGACATCGCACGCGACAAGGCCATATCATACCTGCGGAGGATAACCCATAAATATGCAGACAGCACCGCGGATTACAACTGGACTGAACTGACCGGACGTCAGTCACCCGTCAATAAGATTGGTACAAAATCTCTGACAAAAGAGAAAATAGCAGAAATACGTGAAGCATACGACCGTGTATCGGATGCCTGGCAGAAATGGCACATGACATTCCGGCAGGAGGGGTGGAACGTATGGCGACCTGTCAGGAAATTGCTGCCATATGTAGCCCTGATTCATAAGTTCAAGGAGAATATCCGTGATTTTCTGGAGCTTAACAACACAATGGTACTGGCAGACACCAATACCATTTTGAGCAGGATTATCGAGGATGGAGAAGTGCCGTTCATCTACGAACGTCTCAGCACCCACATACATCACTTCCTGATTGACGAATTTCAGGATACCTCACTGATGCAGTGGGACAACTTCCGGCCACTGCTGTCTGAAAGCATGTCTCACGGATATGACAACCTGATAATCGGGGATGCAAAGCAGAGTATCTATCGCTTCCGCAATGCAGACCCGTCCATCATAACCGAAAAAGTTCCGGCAGCATTTGATGATGCCCAGCTCAACATCTGCGGTGATAAAATCGAACAAAACTCCAACTGGCGTTCAGACTTGCGGATTGTACAGTTCAACAACTACATCTTCCAACGCTTTCATGAGGAATACCGTCACCTGCTGGGCGACCTGTACAGCGGAGTCGTTCAGCAACCGCGACAGACATCCCCGCGCGGTTATATGGAGTGGAGACCTTATGACAATAAGATGTCGGAACTCAATATCGAGAGCGAGAACAAATATGATGTCATCGGCCCGATGATAAGCGGGATGCTTGCGCGTGGCTACCGTCAGAAGGATATAGCCATCCTGTGCAACAAGAATGATACCGCAATGGATATCATCGCCTCGCTGATGGAGTATAACAGCCGTCTCGAAACTGATGAGCAACAGTTATACTTCGTCAGTGAGCAGTCACTTCAACTTCGCTCCAACCGTGCCGTGCAGGTAGTCATATCCGCTCTCAAATCGCTTGCCGAGGGTGTTTATTATCCGGAACGTGATGCAGAACTCGAAAATGGGACGGACAGCACGCAACAGCAATCCGCAAAAGACATTGACTGGCGTTCCATATCCACGCGGTTTATCCTGTATTCCAATTCGCATACCCACCTGCCGCTGAGCGAACGAATACAGACTTTCTTCAACACTGCCATGCAGGATGACAAGCTTTCCGAGATGGTGTCACAGATGCAGGCCACCACACTCCCGGCGCTTGTCGAAGCCATTATCGACATGTTCCTGCATGATGGTGTCGAAAGTGCGGGCAATCTCACGGACGCACCGTTTCTTGCCGCATTGCAGGATGCCGTCATCAACTACTGCAGCCTGTATGTGGCCGACATCACTTCATTCCTGGACTGGTGGAACAGCAAGGGACAATATATCTCCATATCTTCGCCCGAAGATACCGATGCCATCAATATCATGACCATTCATAAGTCCAAAGGTCTGGAATTTGAATGCGTCATACTTCCTGATATTGACCTGTCGCTAAAACCGGGAAATAACGGTCCCTGGAAATGGACGCCTATTCCGGAGGATTTCGGTTATCGAGACCGTTTACCGGCCTTTCTCCCGGTAGAAGTTTCTTCGGCTCTCGCTGCAGAACCTTCTGATGAGAATACGGAGATGTCGGAAACTGCCCCATACCAACACCTGTGGAGCGAAGAATGCAGGATGGTTCTGACTGACAACCTCAACAAACTATATGTGGCCCTGACCCGGGCTGTCAGTGAATTATATATACTGACTGACAATTATCACAGCTCATCCAAAGACAAACAAACACTGATTAAGGATGATATGCGCGTCAGGAACAAGCTGGCCAAATATCTCAAAGGTGATTTGGAGAGTTTCGAGGGGTTCGGGTCGTCTCTGCATGAAGTATATCTGCAGCCGGAACATCTGGCTGAACCTGAAGAATTCGGAGGCATATTTTACGGTGAGCCGCCTACATCCGATGATGTAAATACCCGTATTGCCCGCCGGGTAAGAGATGAACAGAAGGATAATTCGGATATCCGTCAGATGGAGGGATATTTCATTAATTCAGACCAAAGCACTCTGAAATATGCCGAAGAGGACAAATTCCCGAGTAAACCCGGAGATGACGAAACCGACGACCCGCGGTCGGAGGGGAGCCTGATACACTCCGTGCTGGAATACACACGCACATATGATGACCTCCCGGGAGCCGTCACCCGTCTGCGTCTGCGCGGTCTGCTAAACACAGCCGAAGCGGACACAATGCTTGCAATGCTCACTGAAGCTCTGGAACATACACGGCATACGCACTGGTTTGACGGCACGCTAACGGTTATCAACGAGCGTCCCATCCTCAAGCCGGGACAACCGCGCTATCGTCCGGACAGACTGCTCATAACACCCGACAGACGGATAATCGTGGTCGACTACAAAACAGGCTCGTCCGAAAAGAATTCGGCTCATCACCGTCAGGTCAGGTCATATATGCGGTTGCTCATGGAGAGCGGCCGTTACCGGTCAGCCGAGGGTTGGCTGTGGTATATCAAGGAGAATAAAATCGAAAAGGTCGAATTTGCAAAATAATATATAAAGTATTAAATTTGTAGCTCAAACCAACCCGTAGTCTTTAATGGACATAGACCCTTTGCCGGGAAATCCGGCATTATTATTGACAACCCTGCTTGCTGACGTATCGCCGTCAGTCCAACCACTCATATCATTTCATGCTCCGGCCATGGACTGGCCGGCGTGGTTCGTAATAGTTATCATCGCTCTGTTTTGTCTTCTCATATCGGCTTTTGTGTCCGGGAGCGAGATGGCCTATTTCAGTCTTAACCAAACACAGATTGCCGACCTTGAGGAGGATGAGCATCCTGAGGCACGGAGAGCTTTCCGCTTGCTGTCCAACAGCGAGCGGCTGTTGGCTACCATCCTAATCTCCAACAACCTGGTGAACATCACGATGGTTGTAATGCTGACTTTTGCCATCAATCAGGTGGCCACGTTCAATTCGGACGTCATCAACTTCTTGATACAAACCGTATTCCTTACGTTTCTACTTCTGCTGTTCGGCGAAATTTTTCCCAAACTCGTGGCACGCGGACGCACGATGCAGTGGGTTCTCAAGACGTCTCAATATGTCACGCTCCTCTACAACCTGTGCGGACCTTTGGCCCGGTTGATGGTGAGAAGTACACGCGTGATGAACCGTATAGTCACGAAGAAAGATACTGATATCTCGACCGACGACCTTGAGACGGCATTAGAGATTTCTGACCTTAAGGAGGGGCAGGAAAAGGAAATGCTTGAAGGTATATTGACATTCGGCGAGAAGGAGGTGAGTGATGTCATGATATCGCGCGTGGATGTGACAGCGCTTGAATATCACGCGGACTGGGAGGAGGCGATGCACATGGTCATAGATTCCGGTTACAGCCGTATCCCGGTCTATGATACTTCCCAGGACACCATCAGCGGCATTCTGTATGCCAAAGACCTGTTGCCATATATAGGGAAACGTGACAATTCTTTCCGCTGGCAGACATTGATACGGCCGGCATTCTTCGTGCCCGAATCGATGATGATAGATGATTTGCTCGAACAATTCCGAATCAAGCGTATCCATATAGCCATTGTAGTCGATGAATATGGCGGAACATCCGGAATCGTCACACTTGAAGATGTGATAGAGGAGATAGTGGGAGAAATCGATGATGAGTATGATGACAAATCATCACAATATCGTCGCGTGGCACCCGACACATATATTTTCGAAGCCAAAATCTCAATGACGGATTTCTGCCGGATACTTGATATTGAGGAGGATGAACT
This sequence comes from uncultured Porphyromonadaceae bacterium, assembly GCA_947176545.1. Classification (GTDB taxonomy): domain Bacteria; phylum Bacteroidota; class Bacteroidia; order Bacteroidales; family Muribaculaceae; genus Lepagella. The sequence continues at coordinate 1,369 of CAMWRB010000077.1, read as the reverse complement.
TGGAGACCATGAACAGGCCGAGACACTGGCCGGGCTTGTCTTGTCCGTCAAGGGAGACTTTCCGACACCACGCGAGGTGCTCAAATGCGGACCGCTGACGTTGCAGGTTCTTAAGATGGAACGCCATCGCATCCTTAAGGTCAAAGTGACTGTGAATCCGGCCGAGACATCCACTCCGGGAAACACTCCCCCATCTGATAACAATAAGTCTTAATATAATGGAAACAGACTTCATATATTGGCGACATAAGACACCGGCCGGCATAGAGGTCGAAGAAATATGCGGTGCGGACGATAAACCCGCATCCGTATGGCTGCAACTCGCATTGCAGGTGTATGGAGAGAACGGGAAAGAACGTTTCCGCATCATCGACCATACCGACAGCGGGGCTCCTCTGCTTGAAGACAGCTGTCAGCGTATCAGCGTCAGCCATACACCACATTTTCTCTGCATAGCTCAATTGCCGCGCACTCCGGAGGCGGACCTGAATGTATTCAATCCGCGTACTGCTATGGGAATAGACTGCGAGAAGTCCGACCGGGAGCAGGTGCTGAAAGTAAGGGAACGCTTTCTCTCTGAAGGAGAGTTGTCATCAATCCCCTCCGATAATGTCGAGGCCAATGTTCTGGCATGGACATGCAAGGAGGCAATATATAAAGCGGCACTGACTCCGGGACTCGATTTCCGCGCATGTATAGAGCTCAAACGCCTCCCCGCTATCTGCGACCATCCCGGACCACTCAGGGCCGATGCTCCCTCTCCTTTTGGAGAGGCCGTCGTCATACGGGCGGACGCACCGGATATAGAACTGACCTTATACAGCTATCGCTCGGAGGGACATATCATAACACTGGCATATTCTCCCAAGTGTGCCAAGTACAAAAGCTGAGCGTCCTCACATGAAGAAGCGTCTCAGTTGAAGGCATATGATGAGCAGGGCGGTCCCGTAAACGGCTGACATGCCGAGAATGTCAAGAAAATTAACTTCGCATCTGTTGAAAAATTTGTTTTTCATAACTATGTCAAACTAAATAAATATAATCGGGTTATCATTACGTTGCAAAGATAGCGTATACAACCGCCGAAATATTGCAGTGAAATATTAATAATTATTAACAATTTTTAAATAATAACACTATGAGACAGTATCAAGTAACATTTATTCAAGCCGTTCAGCGTGCATTTAAAAAATATTGTGTCTTCAGCGGTCGTGCATCCCGGTCGGAGTACTGGTGGTTTGTACTTTTTGTGACAGTAATCGGATGGGTACTTGCCGCTCCCTCTTTCGCTGCGAGCGTGCAGACTATTGCCGACGGTGTCAATGCCGATGTGGCTGCCGCTGAATTTTCTGTATGGGACGGTGTAAAC
>CAMWRB010000076.1 GCA_947176545.1 uncultured Porphyromonadaceae bacterium | reverse complement strand
CAAATCATCGCAGGGAGGAATGTCACAACGTAAGTGGTAATAAATGAACCGGATTAACATAATATGATGATGAGACCCGATATATATAACGAATACAGGAGAACGTGCCTGTTGTTATTGTCAATGATAATGACGACAGTCACTCTAATAGCGGCCAAAGTCGAACTCAGAGTGTCGCCGCGTGGTGTTATCGGTGAGGGAGACAGATTTCATATTATGATTGTGGTGTCAGATATCAATGATGCCCCATCAGCTCCTTCCGCCGTTCCGGGAGCCTCAATCATGTATTTCGGACATAGTGGTTCAAGCAGCTCGTTTGTCAGTACCAATGGCCACACTTCCCAGACATTTTCCAATACATACGCTCTGACTCTGAAGGCTGAAAAGAAAGGCTCTTATACATTCGGCCCGGTTACTGTAGGCGGAGTCAAATCCAACACTGTCAGCTACACCATCGGTGATGCTGCCGTTCCTGAGTCATACCGTAACCAGCGGCAGGCCGGACCACAGTCATCGCACGGAGGTATCGACCCGTCTTCACTCAATTCGCCGACATTTATCGGTAAGGGTAACGAACAGCTGTTTCTGCGTGCGAATGTTTCCAAGACATCCGTATATGAGCAGGAGGCTATAGTGTATACAGTCAAACTTTACACAACCTACAACTCCATTAAATTCATTGGAGCTACGGATGCGCCTAAGTTTGACGGATTTGTCATTGAAGAGTCCGATAATATTTCGGACCATCTGACCATGGAAAGTTATCAGGGTAAAAATTATGCTACAGCAGTTATCGCACGTTATATTATATTCCCGCAGATGACCGGTAAGCTTAAGATACTTGGTAATAAATATACGGTCAGTGCCGATGCCGAAGAATACTATCACGACCCCTTCTTCTCTCAGCTGACAGTGCGCAGGCCGGTTCAGCTTCATGTGACTCCCAATGACCTGACCATAGATGTCAAACCCTTACCCCTGCCTAAACCTGCCAACTTCTCCGGCGGTGTCGGCCACTTCAATATTTCCTCAACTCTACCGAGTGAAAATGCAGTCTCAAATCAGGCGGGTGCAATCACATATACTATCACCGGTGAAGGTAACCTGAAACTCGTCACTTTACCTAATCTGAATGACATATTCCCCCCTGAGATAGAGGTGTTCAGTCCGTCGGCTGATATTAAATCGCATGTCGGGTCTTCTAATGTGTCGGGCAGTGTCAAGTTTGACTACTCGTTCATGCCTATGGAGGCCGGTACGTTTGCCATTCCACCGGTTACTTTGGTATATTTCAATCCCTCGACAGGACAATACGAGTCTGCACATTCAAGAGGCTATACGCTCAGGGTGGCTCGTGGCACGGAATCTGCCAAATCACAGGCCTCAATGGTTTTCTCCTCATCCCTGATGAAAGATAATACTCCGTTATCTCGTAATCATGTTCCGTGGGTATATACTTTGCTTTACTGGATATTGTGGTTTGTGGTACCGATGCTTGTATTGCTGACAGGTGTTTTGTTGTACAGAAAACATCTCGCCGAGCAGTCCGACCTTATTGCTCTGCGTAGCAAGAAAGCGGCCAAGATGGCAAAACGTCGTCTCAGGGTTGCCGGACAGTGCCTCGCCCGCCATGATACCTCCCGTTTCTATGACGAGATGCTTAAGGCCGTATGGGGTTATCTCGGTGATAAGCTCCGCATACCGGTATCTGAGCTAAATCGCCAGAATGTGCAGCAACATCTGGAAAATAAAGGTATTTCGGAAGAAGCCCGTGCGGCTCTTGTAGGATTGCTGGATGACTGTGAATTTGCCAAATATTCTCCCTCAGAGGCAACCTCGGATATGCAGAGCGTATATGACAGGGGAATAAATATTCTAAATACTCTTGAAGAGGGTTTTAAACAGTCTGCAAGGACGGAATCAAAGAGCGATGCAAATCAAGAGGAAGAACCCATTATTTAAAATGATTATGAGAACTATCATATATAAGACCGCATGTCTGTTAATAGTTTTAGCCACTGCGGTGACCTCATTCCGGCTTTCAGCTTCTGACACCCTGCATAGAGCTGACAGCGCTTATAATCGTGGGGACTACGACAAGGCCGTAGAGCTTTACAAGTCCGCCGAAGTGTCAGAGGGAACTTCTGCTGCAATGTTGTATAATTTGGGAAATGCATATTACAAGAGTGGCGATGAGGGCCACGCGATGGTCAGCTATATGAGAGCCAAGCGCCTCGACCCGCGTAACAGCCGGATTAATGATAATATTAAATTTCTATCTTCACGAGTCGAGGATGTGAATAAAGCGGAGTTAAAAGGCAAGAAAGGGAATGTATCCCCCGACCCGTTGTCATTTTTCCAGCGCGCCGGTAATACCATAACCCGAGATACCTCTTCAGATTATTGGGCTGTATTCGGGGCACTCTCTTTTGTAATATTGCTTGGGGCATTGGCCGTATATATCTTTTCTCCGGCTGTGACATTGAAGAAACTCGGTTTTTTCAGCGCAATTATAATGTTTGTCTTTACCGTTATTTTCACCATCTTCGCTCTCACGGCGGCACATGCGTTTGAAAAGCATGACGAGGTTGTGCTTACCGCATTCAAGACAACACTTAAGGAGGAACCCGATGAGAATGCGCAAGCCGTTGGTTCACCATTACATCGCGGCACTCTCTTCACTATACTTGAAGATGAACGAGACCACAGTGGAGAACCGGCATGGTTTAAAGTCAAACTTAATTCCGATAATATAGGTTGGATACCGGCATCTGATGTTGAGATAATTTGATTCTGAGGGTATTTTTAATAATGATGGATTAAGTCAGCAATTGTTGTTCCTGACCTTTATATATCTGCATAATCCGTCAGTTATGAGTATTTATGTTATATAGCAGTTAAAATTTATATCGTAAAGTTTGCATACTGAACAAATAATTTTTAACTTAGCATTCGATAGGGTAGGGAAGAAGTATAGAATATTCAATATTAGTAATCTCAAAAATAGAAAATATTATGAGCAAGACAATCTCTTTTAACGAGCTGCGACGTCTCAAAGACAGTTTGCCTGATGGCGCAACTCATCGTATAGCCGATGAACTTAATCTTACAGTGCAGACAGTGCGTAACTATTTTGGCGGTGTCAATTATCAATTTGGCAAGAACATCGGTATGCACATAGAGCCGGGTCCCGACGGAGGTATTGTCGTGCTTGACGATACAACTATTTATGATATGGCTGTAAAAATTCTTGAAGAATCTCAGCAAAAGTAATAAGTACATTTCTTAGAATGTTCCCTTTCGCTTAATAATGCGAAAGTAAAAAGATTAATATGTTATGCCTGTCAGTTCTTTCTGACGGCAAATTTAGCTCATCCGGTCAAATGGCGGCCGGATGAGCTATAATTTGATACATTACTCTGAACCTTAATGATTTATCCGGATAATTTTGAACAAAAGATTGGGTTTGATACGATAAGACGTATCATTACCGAACAGTGCAACTCATATTATGCACGCAAGGCGGCTGATGAGATGTGTTTCTCGCGTGATTTTAATGATGTTACTGCAAGGCTGAATGAGACCTCTGAAATGTTGTCAATTCTTACATCTTCGGTGGATTTTCCGAGTCTGAATGTGGCAGATGTCGCTGTCTGGATTGCCGAACTGCGTTCCGAAGGGGGATATGTTTCCTCCAAGCGTTATCTTGAACTGGTTCGTATGATAAAGGCTTCAGATGATGTGCGTCGATTTTTCAATTTCGGTGATAGTGATGAACAGAGAACATTTCCGAACCTGAAACGCGTAGCTGAGAGAATTTCCGGACTAAGTAATGTCGTCAGTTGGATTGATGGCGCAATCAACAATTTCGGAGAGATTAAGGACACTGCCTCGGAACATCTATATGAGATAAGAAGGGAGTTGAGGGGAGCTACCGGTTCGATGCAACGGGCAATGCGTCGTGTGCTTGATAACGCTATCTCACAGAATATTATTGACCGTGATGTCACACCGGCAGTGCGTGACGGTCGAATGGTCATTCCGGTAGAGGCATCTAAGAAGCGTGCGTTGCAAGGTATAGTCCATGACTCGTCAGCAACCGGTAAGACTGTATATATCGAGCCATTGGAGGTCGTTGAAGCTTCCAATCATATTCGTGAATTGAAGATGGCGGAACATCATGAGGAGATTGTTATACTCAAGAATCTTGCCTCTCAGATACGTCCGTACATAAAGGATATAACTGCATCTGCCAAGGTTCTCGGTAAACTTGAATTTATAAAGGCAAAGGCCAATTTCGCAGGTGAGGTTGATGGACGTCTTCCCATTCTGCAACGGGAGCGGTGCATTGAGTGGTATCATGCCGTTCACCCTGCTCTGTTGCTGAGTCTGCGGTCACAGGGACGCAAAGTTGTGCCGTTAGACCTGACACTTGATGAGGCTCACCGCATTCTTGTAATCTCAGGACCTAACGCAGGAGGCAAGTCGGTCTGTCTCAAGACGGCGGGTGTTGTACAGTATATGATGCAGTGCGGGTTGTTGCCCACATTGTATGAAAACAGCCATATGGGCATTTTCGACAATCTTTATGTCGATATCGGTGATGAACAGTCTATGGAGAGCGACCTTTCCACCTATTCGTCGCACCTTAAAAATATGAAGTTCTTACTTCAGCATAGTTCCAAAAGCACGTTAGTGCTGATTGATGAGATGGGCAGCGGTACTGAACCACAGATTGGCGGAGCCTTGGCTCAGGCTATTCTGTCTCAGCTCAACAAATCTCACTGTATGGGTATAGTAACTACCCACTATCAGAATCTCAAGATATTTGCCGGTGAGGAGGAAGGATTCTTCAACGGTGCAATGCTTTATGACCGGCAACAGCTTCAACCGACTTTCCGTCTTTCTGTTGGGAATCCCGGTAGTTCATTCGCTCTTGATATAGCCCGCAAGATTGGTTTTGACAACCGCATTATCAATACAGCAAAGGAGATTGTCGGCAGTGATTATGTCAATCTTGATAAGTATCTGCTTGATATAGCCCGTGACCGAAGATATTGGGAGAACAAGCGACAGAGCATCAAAGAGAAGGAAGCGAAACTTGATAAACTTCTTTCGATGTATGAAGACCGGAGTGATGACCTGAAGTCTCAGCGTAATGCAATTTTGCATGAGGCAAAGGCTGAGGCCAAGGAGATTTTAGCCACGGCCAATGCCCGAATAGAAAAGGCTATACGTGATATCCGTAATGTCAATGCAGCTAAGGAGGAGACTAAGAAGATACGTCAGGAGCTGGAAGCTTACAAGATGACAGTCGAAAAGGAGGAAGATACTGCCGATAAACTGCCGGAACCACTAAAGGAACTCAAACACAAAAGTCGAGAACGTAAACTCCGGCGCAATGATAGGGGCACGTCAGCCGTAACACACGGTGAAAACCTCTCTGTAGGGGACTATGTCAAGATGAAGGGTAATAATGTCGCCGGACGCATTATGAGGCTCGAAGGGAAGAAAGCTGAGGTTGCATTCGGAGCATTACGCACTATGGTAGAGCTTTCAAAACTGGAGTCAGCATCCAAACCCAAAGAATCCGGCTCAACTACCTCATATACGGTGTCGAGACAGACGATGGAGGATTCCAGAACGCGCCAGCTTAATTTCAAGCAGGATATAGATGTCAGAGGGATGCGTGGAGATGAAGCCGTACAGGCAATAGTATATTTCCTCGATGATGCTGTCCAATTCGGAGCTTCAAGGCTTAGAATTTTGCATGGTACGGGACATGGTATTCTGAAAACATTGATTAGACAGCAACTGGATTCGTATCCGGCAGTTAAATCTTATCGCGACGAGGATGTACGGTTTGGTGGAGCCGGAATTACGATTGTCGAACTTGATACCTGACTGTATGACCGGATGTAAAGGCTGTGTATGATAAGTAATAAAAATTATTATTAAAAAATAAGTCTTAAATATCATTTACATCACCAAAAAATATTAATTTTGCGCTCCGAACTGATTTAAGAAATCAATGAAATCAAAATATACCGGGGTTTGGTTATTGCTCACAATATCGATGGTGATTGTGATAATTATCGCATTTGCCGACGACATATCTGTAGGAAAGTGGACTGTCAAGAAAGCTCCTTATAAGGATATGCTACTTGCCGAGAAGGACACCATATCTGATAATATC
>CAMWRB010000075.1 GCA_947176545.1 uncultured Porphyromonadaceae bacterium | reverse complement strand
GTTTGATATTCTCACCGCCGATAATCCGCCGGGTAAGCTGCTGCAATTGAGTTGTGTCCATATTTACTTGGCGTACAAATGGTTTAATCGTTAGGGTAAGCCGCCACAAAGAGTTTGCGGCGTGCCATTTCGTCGCGAACCTCATGCAGTCGTCCGAGCCGGACACGTCCCACGACATATCTATATCCCGGAGAATCATAGCGTTCGGAAATCTCTGCAAAGTCGAGCAACTGCAGGTCCGACTCGTCGTTGTATCTGAGATATACCCTGAAGGTTATATCATTGGAGAAATGCGGTATGTCATTACAGTGCATGCGTTTGTACCGGTAACGGTAGTCGTACCTTGTCGCCATGATGTCTGACAGCACGGCCGATGAGGTCGGATGTCCTCCGGCACCGCGTCCGACGAGAAACTGTTTGCCATAGAAGAAGCCCTTGATAACGACACCGTTAAACTCGTCTTCGACACCGTAGATATACTTATTGCGCGACAGCAGTTGCGGCATGACGCATAATATCAGCTTGTTGTCGGGTAACTTCTCGGCATGTCCGATAAGCTTGATGCGGCGTTCCTTTTCGTTGGCAAAGCGGATGTCGCCATCAGTCATGTGCGTGATGCCGTATGTGAAAATCTTGTCGGGTTCGACATAAGTACCGAAAGCGTGTACCGCCAGGATGACAAGTTTATAGAGCGAGTCCCATCCGTCGAGGTCGAGGGTCGGGTCGCTCTCCAGAAATCCTAACTTACGTGCCAGCGCAAGTGCCTCCTCACGTGGCATACCCTCATTGAATATTTTTGATAGAATGAAGTTGCACGAGCCGTTGAGTATCCCCTTGAGCGAAATCTGCAGGTCATTGTCATAATATTCCTCCAGATTGCGTATGACTGGTATCGAACCGCATGCCGATGCATCGTATAGCAGGGAGGTGTTCTGTTGCTTCTGAATATCGATGAGTTCGGGCAGATGTCGCGCCAGCATCTTCTTGTTGCCGGTCACGACCGGCAGTCTGTTGAGGAGCGCACGCCTGACAATCCGGTATGCTGCGTCCGCATCGTCAATCAGTTCCACGATGAAGTTGATGTCCTTATCATTGAAAATGTCGTCGTGGTCAGATGTGAAGATGAGTTCGGGTGCTTCGTGCTGATGCTTCTCCGGACAGCGTACACATACCCGGGCAATGCGGGCCACGGGCACGTCGCGCAGCAGTTCGTAGAGTCCGCGGCCTACTGTGCCGAATCCGAAGAGTCCTATATTAATCTTTTTCTCCATCAGGATTTATTCTTTATTCAATCTTGTTGTTGTCAGTCCGTTTATAAAAGTCCTGTATCAGTGAGTCAAGTCTCTCGTGTTCGATAAGGAAACCGTCGTGAGCGAATTCCGAGTCGATGACATGATATTCCGCATCCGGTATCATGTCAGCCATCTCCCTGTGATATTGCGGCGGGAAAAGTATGTCGGACGAAATGGCAGTGACCAGACATTTGGCCTTGATGCGTCCCAAAGCCTGCTTGAAGTCGCCTCGTCCGCGGGCGACATTATGTGTGTCGGAGCTTCTGCAGAGCGTGAGATAGCTGTATACATCAAACCTGTCAGCGAGTTTCTGTCCCTGATAAGCCTGGTAAGAGTGTACCCGACGTTTGAACGGGTCGGTCTGTGCGGTCATATCATCCGCCTGTGTCATATCATAGGCGGAATGGCTGCGGTAGCTCAGCAATGCGATAGCACGGGCAGCCTCGAGACCTTTGCGTGCCGCATCTGGAGATTTACGACCCAAATCATTGTCGGCTCCGATGGCCATATACATGGCTTTGTTGATGGCCGCCAGCCACGGACGGCATTGAAAGTCGGTAGCGCAGAGGACTGCACGTCGTGCAATCTCCGGGTCCGTGACAAGCCATTCGAGCGCCTGAAATCCGCCGAGTGACGAGCCGATGATGGTATCAATCCGGGTGATGCCGAGATGACGTGCGAGAAGTCTGTGAGCCTCGACCATATCGCGTACCGTCAGCCCGGGAAAGTCACCGTATAGAGGGGGAGTCCCGTCATTGAGCGGTGTGCATGGACCTGTAGAGCCGTAGCATGAACCTATGACGTTGGCACAGACTATGAAATACTTGTCCGGGTCGAGAAATTTTCCCTTCTCGACAGTATGCGGCCACCAGTCGGCCACGTCTGAATTGGCCGTCAGGGCGTGCATGACCCATATAACATTGGATTTATCCTCATTGAGGTGTCCGAATGTGTGGTAAGCCACGGTGATGCCGGGCAGCGAGCCGGAGCATTCGAGCGGGAATTCAGTATCAGAAACAAAATACCTCATAAACCACAAAATTAATAAAAAAATCGCTAATTATACCCTTTACCCCGCGCAATATGGTCAGCTGTATTTGCTGATGAGGATTTTTTTTGAGATATTTGCAATATGATAAGCGAGGAGAAGATATGGCGCGGAGTCTATTGGACAGTCATCGGGACATTGTCGTTGCTGATGGGATTGCTATATCTTGCCGCCTATCCGATTGTGGATGATTTATGGTTTTCGACCCCCGGTTACGAGAGTATGACCCTGTGGGAACGGTTGTCTCTCTCCCTCACCTCACTGAACGTCTATCTCCGTACTGACATGATGAGGTTGGCCAACGTTATCGCTCCCTTTATGAACATGGTCGCCGGCAGGACGGCAGTGTCGGCCGTTTATACACTGCTCTGTATGCTGAGCATGGAGGGATGGCGAAGGTCTCTCTCGATAAAGGTCGGTTCATGGACGGCTTACGCTATCCCGCTACTTTTCTTTTTAATCCTGCCGTGGTATGACTATCTTTTGGCAACGAGCTATATGCTCAATTACGTATTGAGCACCGTGCTGACCGTATGGGTGATATATGGTTTTGAACGTTTGAAAACAGGCATGTCTGTTGCAGAATACTGCTGTTGGTGTGTTACGGCATTCTTAGCGGGGTGGAATCATGAGGGATTTGCCGTACCTCTGATGTGTGGCCTTGTCGTGTGGATGGCTGCTGAATGTTTCACCGGCAAGGTGGTATCATGGCGACGTATATTGCTGACAGTATTTACAGGCCTCGGTGTGTTGCTGATATTCTGCGGTCCGACCTTCGGCAGCCGCAGCCGCAGCTGGTTTGAGGCAGTCTCCGCAATGCCTTCATGGGAATTTATGATTCAGCTTGCTCCCTCGCTGTCAGTATCGCTTGCCGCTGTGGTTCTGTCAGTGCCTGCCGTTGTAAGAAGATGGTATCGCCCGCGGTTGCTGATGTTGCTGACGGCGGCATTGACAGCCCAGTGTATATCGCTGGCCTTTTACAGCGGTCCGCGTACCACATGGCCGGCTATGCTCTTTAGCCTGATGGTATTGGTATCGTTGCCGGAAGAATATGACTTGCGGGGGCTGACTCCGCGCTGTGTGGCGGCGACTGCTTTTGCCGTTCTGATGCTCGTCAGCTGTCATCTTCTGTACGCTATCCGGAGTCAGGTGCAGCTCACTGAGGAATACCGGACTATTATGCAGCTGTATTCCGAATCGGAGACCGGAGAGGTTTATGCTGATGTTACGACTCCGAAAGCAGACCTTTCGCTCCTGAAGACGACTGTGCGTGTCCTTACGGATTATCACTCACTGGCATTCATCTCACTGTATCAGATGGGACTTAATGATGACAGCAAAAACCTGACTATCCTTCCGGAGGCATTGGAGGGATTTGATGCGGATACGGCCGGGCCTGAATCCTCCCGTCCGTCAAATTATGTTTATAACGGTCTGGCGGTGACTGCCGATACCATAGACCCGGATGGCCGCAGTATGGTTGCGCATATGGTTACGGAAAGTGGTGAACACCTGACGAGCCGTTGCCGTCCCATAGTGTTTCATGGTCGGGATGGAAAGGAGTCCCGATGGATAATGATGCATGCCCAAACGCTCTCACCGACGCTGAGAGTTAAATCGTGGTATTTAGAGTAATGATATCAGACTTTGGCAAGAACACGCGGGACCAGGTTGCGAATATTGTTGCCGAAGGCCACCCTGTATGACTTTGATGCGGGGTCGTATGATTGAACTGTTCCCTGTCCGAATACCTTATGACTGACAACCGTTCCGGCAGTCCATACAGCATCATCGCGCATATACAGTTCGCTCTCCAGGATGGAGATGAGATTGCGTGTGCCTTCGAGAAGTTTCGGGTCGGGGTCTCCTTCAATCTTGAGCAGGTCAGTATCAACCTCCGTAAGAAAGCGGGATGGATATTTGAGTGCACCGTTGTCGTCCATATATCCCTCGGATTCTGACAGATATAGCATATCGCATGCGCGAGTGACCGCCACATACATCAGGCGTCGTTCCTCCTCCTCACCATCTTTGCGACGTTCGCGGATAGACCTGTGGTTGGGGAAAATACCTTCGGTGAGTCCTATGATAAAGACTGTCGGAAATTCCAGACCTTTGGACTGGTGTATGGTCATCAGGCGTACGTGGCTTCCGTCGCGATGAAAGTCCGGGTTGGCATATAGCGAAATCTCCTGCAGGTAGCCGTAGAGTCCGGCATCCGTCTCATCGACCTGAGCCTTTTCAAACTCACGCATGGCATTGATAAGTTCATGAATATTCTCCAGTCGCTCCTCCGACTCGTCGGTGCGGTAGGTGTCGGCAAGACCGGAACGGGTCAGTAGATTGTCGGTGAGTTCACTGACATTGAGATGTTCGGCCAGTTCGCGGGCATTCTGTATGAGGGCAACAAACTCGTGCATCGGGGCACGATTGAATTTCGGATTGGTGATGTTGTTGCAGAGTGTGGTGAAAAGGGGAGTGTTCTCCTCCTCGGCAAGAGTGCGCAGCAGTTTGAGAGAGGCATCTCCGAATTTTCGCGACGGAATATTGACTATACGTGTGAAGGAGAGGTCGTCGGCCTCGTTGGCGATTAGCCTTAGATATGCCAGAACATCCTTAATCTCCCGACGTTCAAAGAAACGGACGCCGCCCCATACGGTATAAGGCAATTTATTACGGAGAAGCGCCTGTTCGACCTGACGAGATAGGAATGACGAGCGGTACAGTATAGCGAAATCCGATGGTTCCTGTCCGTTCCTGAGTCCCTCCATGATAGTGTCGGCAATCATCTGTGCCTCCTCCTTTTCGGTCTTGCAGTGTCTGTATACGACGGGATGCTCGTTGAGCCGCTTGGTGTATAGAGTCTTCTTGACACGGTTCTTGTTATTTTCGATGATGGAGTTGGCCACATCGAGAATATCGGGTGTCGAACGGAAATTCCTGTCGAGAATGATGTCGGTCTGAGCCTTGAATTCCACAAAAATCCTGGGATTGCCGCCCCGCCACTCGTATATGGCCTGGTCAGGGTCGCCGACCACAAAGAGATTGCCGTGTTTCGATGTCAATGCGTGCAGCAGTTTCCAGTCGTCGCCTGAACAGTCCTGCACCTCATCGACCATGACATAGTTGAGTTTGTCAGTCCAGTATTCCCTTGCATCGGGGAAGTTATTGAGGATGTAGAGGGTGAAATATAAGAGGTCGTCATAATCGAGGGCATATAGCTTGAGCTGCAGACGTATATACCTGATGATGGCATCCGGACACTCCGGGGAAGCGTTGGGAAGGAGGTGACGCTGAATGTATGCGTCGGGGTCCCACCCTTTGAGGGCGGCGACACTCTTCAGGAATCGTTCGACAGTTGTCTTCTTGCGGTCTATACCCCATTCCTGCATGGCCTGTTTGGCGAGCAGTTTGCAATCCTCCTCGTCGATGACGGTGAAGCTTTTGGGATAGCCGATGCGGTATATTTCCCTGCGCAGGAACTTGACGCAGAAAGAGTGAATGGTGCAGACGAAGTCATTGACCGCTCCACTGTCGACAATCGCCGAAATACGGTGTTTCATCTCCTGGGCGGCCTTGTTGGTGAATGTGATACACAGGATATTGCCCGGAGCGATGCCCAGGTCATTGACAAGGTATGCGAATCTATGTGCGAGAACGCGCGTCTTACCCGAGCCGGCTCCGGCGACGACTCTGACGCGTCCTTCAGAGGCCTCCTGGGCTCTCTGCTGACTCGGTGTAAGCATAATTGTTGATTTTTTTATATTGGGGTATTCGGGCTGAAGCCCTCACACACTTTCAGAGGGGGGGTATTCGGGCTTAAGCCCTCACACACTATCGGAGGGGGTATACATGTCTCTTATACACAACTTCCGCTGCCAACGAAT
>CAMWRB010000074.1 GCA_947176545.1 uncultured Porphyromonadaceae bacterium | reverse complement strand
CGTCAGCGCATGGTTGCCCTGTTCGCAGTGTTGGGCATAGCCATCTTCTTCTGGTTCTCATTCCACCAGAACGGTACTTCGCTCTCACTCTTCGCACGTGACTTTGTCAAGACCGACTCGATAGCACCGGAAATATGGCAGGCGTTGAATCCGTTCTTCGTAATCATCCTGACTCCGGTCATCATGTGGTATTTCGCAGCGTTGGCAAGAAAGGGTAAGGTTATTTCGACACCGCGCAAGATTGCCATCGGTATGGGTCTTGCAGCCATAGCTTATCTCTTCCTGACCGTGTTCAGCGCATGTATGCACTATCCCTCAGGCGAGGAGTTCCGCTCATTGGCAACGGGAGTCCGTGAGTCTATGAAGACAGGTCCGTGGGTATTGATATTGCTGTACTTCTTCCTGACCGTAGCCGAACTGTTTATCTCACCGTTAGGTCTCTCATTCGTATCAAAGGTTGCTCCCAAGCACCTGCAGGGTCTGTGCCAGGGTCTGTGGCTCGGAGCTACAGCCGTAGGTAACCTGTTGCTGTGGATTGGTCCGTTAATCTACAACGCATGTCCGATATGGCAGGCATGGGTAATCTTCGCAGCTGTATGTGTGATATCCATGGGCGCGATGTACGGCATGGTCAACTGGCTGGAGCGTGTCACCGAAGAATAAAACTTAATTAAGTTATAGGTGACAAATAAAAAGTAATAAGTAATATTATTATAGTAAAAATCCGGGCATTCCTTATGAAGTGCCCGGATTTTTTTAATTATCCGCAGGCAGGTCTATAATGATTCCAATTTTGATACCGGAAATCCTAATTCGTTTTGCTCGATTATCGTCAATTCCTATGAATATTCCGCTCAATGTTCTGATTGCTCCGCTTTCTTCAATAAATCTTAAAAAAAGTTAATGTTGTCGGAAATTATGATTATCTTTGCATGCTTTTAGAATGACACGTTGAATAAATATCGTTTTACGTAGTATTTACATATCTAATCACGATGTACTCTTTGCTGATAAAAACCGTGTTGGTAATGACGGTTTGTTTCGGAAGCATGATTTTGACAGGGTGTAGTGGTCGCAGCCATTCGGACACTAACAGTGATACGTTGCCCGAAGAGGACTTTCACGCTGATAATGATATAGTAATGACGGTTCGCTCCATCATCGATGCCGTCAAGGTCAATGAACCGCTCGATTCAGTCTATTATGATTATGAGGGCGTGCTGACCGATGGTGTGGGCCGGCCGCTGTATACAGACCTTCAGGGCACTCCCGGTGTCTGGAATGTAGATGTGCTTTCTGCAGACGAGGTCGTAATCCGCAATGTATATTTAGGTGACCTTTTTCCGGATGATTTGGAGAATTATATTATCGAGCAGACGGATGTCCGTCCGACTGACCAGATAGCATCCGATGAGTATGAAGATGATGACGAGGCGGAGCTGTCGGTATATGACTTCGGCACGGGTTATCTACGCTTCGAGACACGCTTAGGCAAGACCACCAACGGCCTTGAAGGCCCGCTCATGTCCATCCGCATAGTCTCCAAGCGCAAAGCGTGAATTAATTCCAAGTGTTCTAAAACCTTAAAAAAACAAAACCCGATAGCTTGATATACAGGGGCTACCGGGATTCAACATTGCAAAGATAGTGTATTTTATCTTAGTAACAAAATTATACGTCAAAAAGATTGTTAATTACAAATGAAATATGCTGACTTCGAGAAAATCATGTCCCCGCAACGCATGGAACGTTATGTTAAAGCATGTGGGGGCGATACTCGCAAAGCGATGACGCTATATCGTTACAATCTTCAGATTTCACAAGAGATGTTTACCATAGTAAGCTGCTTCGAGGTCGCATTGCGCAATGCCATTGACCGTAAATTGACCGAGAATCTTGGAGCTGACTGGTTGCGTGATTCCATAATGCCGGATGGAGTATTCACTGAATCGATTTTGAGAAAGACGCGTGACATCATTACCTATGCACATCGCAAGTTACAGCAATCTCAGTCATACACCCACCACAAACTTTTGGCTGAGATGGAATTCGGTATCTGGAAATATATGTTCTCTCCTATTCAATACCGAGTTACCGGGCGTAATCTCCTTTCCATTTTTCCCCGGAAACCACGCTCGTCAAGGGATATGCAGTATAATCAGTCATATATTTTCAATGAACTGGATAAGGTCAATTCGCTACGTAACCGCATAGCACATCACGAGACAATCTGTTTTGCCTCCCATACATCTACAATAGACACATCCTATGTCATAAATGTATATAACAAAATTAAGACACTCTTTTCGTGGATGGACGTAGACTGCAACTCCTTGCTGTATGGCTTGGACCATGTCAGTAGTGTCTGCGACCGTATAAATGAGTTGAAAGCAGGACTATAATCTATACGTATTTCAGGTATTTATTCTCCCATACTTATTGCCATCCAACGTAATACAGCTTACGATTGGAATAGCGAATTATTCAGGGGCGGAAGATGAAGCGGCGTGTCGCATCGTAGCGGGGGAGGGCCATCAGCTGTACGTCGGCCTGCCGGTCAGCGATAGTCTCCTGTGCTGAGCCTACCTTGATACCTCTCAGTTCGAGAGCTTCACGCACGGTACGCAATGCTATCTCCGGGGTGTTGTTATCCTTGCTCAGGTGGCAGAGGAAAATGTACTTGAGTGCAGGGTTGATGATTTCTGCCAGAAACCGCGCGGTGTCAAGATTGTTGAGATGACCGCGTTCGGTCTGAATGCGGGCTTTGAGATATTCGGGGTATGAGCCGTTGAGCAGCATTCGGAGGTCGTAGTTGGCCTCGATGACCAGATAGTTGGCCCGTGACATATAGTAGTGCGCTCTCTCGGTGACGGCTCCCAAGTCGGTGGCCAAGACGAAATTGCGGTTGTCATAGTTGATGGAGAACCCCATATTGTCAGTACCGTCATGCGGCACGTCAAAGGCTGTGATACCGAGAGCTCCAATCATGAACGGAATTTCCTTGAAGATAGGGATGTGATAATCCTTGATACGTTTTGAGATGCCGTGGCGTCGGAGCAGGCCGTTGAGCACCCGGTTGGTGCAATAAAGCCTCAGGTGCCGGTTGCCCCTCAACAATGTATAAGCATACTTGACATGGTCGGAGTGGTCGTGGGTCAGCAGAATGCCTTTAACCTTAGTCATCGGAATGCCATTGGCGGCGAGTTCGCGTGTTATGTCCTCGGCACGTACGCCGGCGTCTACGATGATGCCTTCATTATTGTTGCCGATATAGCAGCTGTTGCCCGAAGAACCCGAGCCGAATGAGATATAGATGAAATGTCTGTTGGCGGGATTGTCATTGACGTTTTGGGGGCGGAGAGTCTCAGAAGTGCGTGAATGTATGCCGTCGGCAGCGTTTTTAGTGATGACCGGAGGTAGTTGCAACTCCTCGAATGGCAGTGTATATTGTCCTTCAAATAAGATTTTATCTCTTTTTCTCATAGTCAGGTGTAAGGGTCTTCTCAGGCTTTGCGTCTATAGGCATTTTTCTGTCCGGCATGAGTCCGGGCGGCCCGGAAGTGTCCCGCATAGATTAGGAATACGGCGGGACGCTTGTCATAATCAGTGTTATTGATATTCGTTTTCCACCGGCTTACGGTCTGTGATATGACAGATTCATCGGTGGGATGTGTCAGGTCAGCAGCCACACATATACGTGTGTCGTCGCGAAGGTTTGCGATGAGTGTGCGAAGCAACCTGTTGTTGCGATATGGTGTCTCGATAAAGATATGAGTCATATCGTGACGGGACGATGAGTCCTCCAGGGCTCTGATGGCTGCGACACGTTGGCGCTCATCGATGGGGAGATAGCCGTGAAAGGTAAACCCTTGTCCATTAAATCCGGAGGCCATCAGTCCCAGAAGGATGGATGAGGGGCCGACGAGGGGTACAACCTTGAGGTGTTCACGCTGTGCAATATCAACAATCACCGCACCGGGGTCGGCGACAGCCGGGCAGCCCGCGTCACTGAGCAATCCGACAGGCAATCCTTGTCTCAAAGGGTCAAGCCAATGCGAAATATTGTTGAGGTCGGTGTGGCGGTTGAGTTCTTCAAAATGAAGTCCCGATATATCAGCCTGAGGGAGCGCGCGCCTAATGAAGCGTCGTGCCTCGCGTACATTTTCTACAATAAAATGCCTGACGTTGCTGAGTATATGAAGATTCCGCGGGGGTATGACAGAGTCGACAGTCCCTTCACTCATATCCGACGGAATGAGATATAATGCAGGAGTTAAAGAAATTCCGGTTGTCTCTGCGAGAGGCTGATTGTTTTGCATTTATACTCAGTTTAAGACGATTTGTAAAGTCAAGACGCCATCACAAGTGCATGTATTATCGCGCGAAGATAAGACAAAGATAACTATAATTTTTCAATGCCGGCTTCCCAAACATTAAGATTTTTATTATTCCCCGCCATATCTGACCGGAAATAATGATTAACTTTGTAAATGCCCGTCAGCATCGGGCATGACAGAGATTTCTACATTATCTGTTTGAAAGATTTGTGTGAAAGACTCCTAATTAAAATAAGAAACTATGGAGAGACCGATACCGGCGGGATTTGTAGAAATGATAAAGCGTGTCGAGGGTATAGACAGCGACGCTCTGATAGCATCGCTTGACACACCCCCGGGAGTATCCCTGCGGTATAATATACGCAAAGCCACTCCGGACGAGATGACCGGTATGTATGAAGATATGAGTGTTGTGGAATGGTGTCCGGAGGGGAGACGGTTGTCGGTGCGTCCGAAATTTACTCTCAATCCGTTGTTGCATGCCGGTGTATTCTATGTTCAGGATGCTTCGTCGATGGTCTATAGTGCGATAGTTTCATCACTTGTCGTACTGCTCTCCGATGATGTTGATGGACGAACTTCAAGACCGCTGCGTGTACTCGACTTCTGTGCCGCTCCCGGTGGCAAGACCACAGCTATGGTTAATGCCTTGCCGGATGACGCTCAGTTGGTCGCCAATGAGTACGACCCGCGACGTGGCAATATATTGCGTGAGAATCTGGAGAAGTGGGGATTCGGCAATGTGATTATGACCGGCGATGATGCCGGAGCATACGGGCGTCTGACCGGTATCTTTGACATAGTGGCGATTGACGCCCCCTGTTCGGGAGAGGGTATGATGCGTAAAGATGAGGATGCGCGCGCGCAATGGTCTGAAAGATTGGTCGGGCAGTGTGCCCGACTGCAGCGTGATATATTGGATAACGTCAGCCGCTGCGTACGTCCCGGAGGATACATGATATATTCCACCTGTACGTTCAATACCGCTGAGGATGAGGATAATGCCCGCTATATCAGGGATGTGTTGGGTTTTGAGCCGGTGGAGTTGCCGCTCAGAGGGGTTGAACAAGCCGCGCGGGGAGTCGGGGAGGGACATCTCGGGCTTAGATTTATGCCTCATCTGACCGAGGGAGAGGGACTGTATGTCTGTGTGTTCAGACGTCCTTCCGATGATGAGGTGACAACGCCGCTGAAGCCACGCGACAGTAGACGCATGAAGGGTGGCAGGCATGATAATAGTGTCAAGGGGTTAAAAGCGCCCGACTGGCTGGCACCCGATGTGGATATGATAGCGGGGGAGAGTATGGCGACTGGACTCCCGAAAGCTATGAACCCGCTTTTGGAGACCATCCGCAATGCCGGAATAAAGATTACCGGTGCAGGTCTGCCGGTAGGTGTCATCAAGGATAAGAATATAATACCGGATTCGCGTGTGGTGTTGTCGGATTTGATAAACCGTGATGCGTTCCCGATTGTTGAATTGACAGAGGAGGAGGCTTTGAGATATCTCAGACGCGAGGCCTTGGTTCTTGCGCCTGATGTGGCGCGGGGATATGTCTGCGTGAGCTATAAGGGTCACCCCCTCGGATTGGTCAAGAATCTGGGTAACCGGGCGAACAATATGCTGCCGCAGCATTGGAGGATAAGGATATAGGAGATTGTTTGGGGAAGTTCGGTTGAGATGGGGAAGATGTTGTTTATTAAAAAATATTACAGTTATGCAATTTAAGACAAATGCCAAGTGCGCTCATTGTGAGGCAACCATACTTGAGGGAATGCGTTCACGTTTTCCGAATGCACAATGGTCAATGGATTTGAATACAGCAGATAAAGTGCTGGAGGTTCACGGCCTGCCGGAAGATGCCGAACATGCCGCCAAAGTCGAGGCTGCAATAGCCGAGACCGGTTTCAAAGGCGCGTGGATACAACGTTGATTTGAGCGGTGTATTCCCGTGATATGGATAGCGAAAAAATAAGAGAGACGACAGTTCAACTCCGTACTGATGTCCTCACGGAACGTTGGGA
>CAMWRB010000073.1 GCA_947176545.1 uncultured Porphyromonadaceae bacterium | reverse complement strand
TCTCAGGTGTGCAGGTTGAGACAGTACAGCGGATACTTGACTTCTACAACAACGACATTCTCCCCATCGTATATGACCGCGGTTCGTTAGGTGCATCCGGTGACCTTGCACCGTTGGCCAATCTCTTCCTGCCTCTTATCGGAGAGGGAGAAGTGATGTTCCAGGGTAAGCGTCGCAGTGGTCAGGAGGCTTTGAATATCTTCGGCTGGAATCCCATCAAGTTGAAATCGAAGGAGGGTCTTGCACTCCTTAACGGTACTCAATTCATGAGTGCGAACGGTATCAAGGCTCTTATTGACGGCTGGCACATGGTCAATTGCTTTGACCTTTTCGGAGCAATGTCACTTGAAGGTTTTGATGGCCGCATAGAGCCGTTCTGGAATTGCATCCAGGCTGTACGTCCTCACCCCGGACAGATTGAGACCGGTAAAGTATTCCGTCAGCTGCTTGAGGGTTCTGAGATTATCAAGCGAGAGAAAGAGCACGTTCAGGACCCGTATTCATTCCGTTGTATTCCGCAGGTTCATGGTGCGGTCAAGGATGCTATGAATCATGTCACTCATGTGCTTCATATCGAAATTAACTCCGTAACAGACAATCCTACTGTTTTCCCGGATGATGATGTGGTGGTAAGCGGTGGTAACTTCCACGGTGAGCCGCTTGCGTTGGCGTTCGATTATATGGGTATTGCTCTGCATGAGTTGGGTAATATTTCAGAACGCCGTGTAGCTCAGCTGATATTGGGTCTGCGTGGTCTGCCGGAATTCCTTGTTGCCAAACCCGGTCTGAATTCCGGATTTATGATTCCGCAGTATGCTGCAGCGTCGATGGTGAGCCAGAACAAGATGTATGCATGGCCGGCATCATGCGATTCAATCGTAAGTTCAAACGGGCAGGAAGACCTCGTGTCAATGGGTGCCAACTCAGCTACTAAACTCCATAAAATCATTGATAACCTGAAATATATAGCTGCTATTGAGCTTATGAACGCTGCTCAGGCTATAGATTTCCGTCGTCCGTTGAAGTCATCGCCTTATATCGAGACTGTGATGAAGGAGTTCCGCGAGAAAGTGCCTTTCGTAACCGACGATGTCGTAATGGAGGATTATATCAAGAAGACTATGGCATTCCTCGATGATTTCGAGGTTGTCATAGAGCGTCCCGAGGATTAATCCAAAGAGTATATATTACAAAAAAAGATATTAAATGACCGGGGTGTACCTTTGATGGTACACCCCGGCATTATTTAATGAATAATTAAACTTTATCGCCTCACAAGACGGACAACATTCTCGACATGATGTGTGTGAGGAAACATATCTACCGGCTGAACATCGGTAACTTTGTACAGAGGGTCAAGAAGTGCCAAATCCCGAGCCTGCGTAGCCGGATTACAGCTGACGTAGACTATAAGTGCGGGTGAAGCATTCATTATGACCTTGACCACATCCTCATGCATTCCTGCGCGGGGAGGGTCTATTATCATTACATCCGGACGACCGTGATGTTCTACAAATTCATCTGTCAAAATATCCTTCATATCTCCGGCATAGAAGAGAGTGTTGTCAATACCGTTGATTTTAGAATTTAATTTAGCGTCCTCAATTGCTTCCTCGACATATTCGATACCGATTACCTGACGTGCGTTAGCGGCCACGAAATTGGCAATCGTTCCCGTACCCGTGTACAGGTCATATACCAACGGCTTCTCATTCTCCGTATTATGAACATCTTCACCATCAAGACCGGCAAATTTTCTGGTCACTTTATATAACTCGTATGCCTGATGTGAATTTGTCTGATAGAACGATTTTGCATTTACCCTGAATTTCAATCCCTCCATTTCCTCCTCAATATAATCAGGTCCTTTATAGGATATTATATTTTGGTCGGATATAGTATCGTTGAGTTTGGTGTTGATGACATAAAGCAGAGAGGTTATCTGTGGGAATTTATCAGCGATAGTCTTCATCAAATCGTTAATCCGAATATCATCGCGCTCTCCGAAGACCATGCAAACCATAATCTGACCGGTCGATGCAATCCGAATCATCAGAGTGCGCAATAAGCCCTGATTATCCCTAATGTTGTAGAACGACAGATTGTTAGAGAGTGCATAATTGTATATGAAATTACGTATCTGATTACCGAGGTCATCCTGAAGCAGGCATTCATTTATGTGCAGAACCTTGTCGAATGCTCCGGGTATATGAAAGCCGAGTCCGTTATTGGAATCTTCAAAATCCTTTCCGGCCTTGATTTCTTCCCACGTACGCCATTTCTTGTTTGAGAAAGTATACTCCATCTTGTTGCGATATGCCCAGATGTCTGCGCTTCCTAATGTGGGATTTATTTCAGGAAGTTCAACCTTGCCGATACGGGTTAAAGCATCGGTGACTTGACCGTGCTTTTGCCGTATTTGTTCACTGTATGGGATATGCTGCCATTTGCAACCTCCGCATATTCCGAAGTGTTTGCAACGAGGCGATATGCGGATGGGGGAGGGCTTCACCATATTCACTATGTGAGCCTCTGCATAGGAATGTTTCTTACGGTCCAGCTTTATATCGACAATGTCTCCGGGCGCTCCGTAAGGAATGAATATTACAATGGGGTGCTCGTCTTCAGGACGCAGTTTGACCTTGGCTATTGATTTCCCTTCGGCTGCCAATCCTGTTATCTCTATTCCCGTCAATACAGGTAGTTCTTTCTTCTTTCTTGCCATAACATTACAAAGATAGAAAATATTCACGAGATAGTAACTATCATGTCTCGGGCTTACGGTATTTTGAGAAATTTACCTCTCCATTTATTCATAAAAGATACGCTGAAATCATAGGCAGACTTCAGCGTATTTTTTTTTCGAAATAAGTTCTGATTATCGGGCAAGTTTCTCAACCTTTTTACCCTGTACACGGATATACATGCCATGTACCGGGACTGAGGGTAAAGGTGTGCCTGTGAAATCAAAGTATTTTACCGGTTCACAATTATCGGCTTCTATAACATCAACTTCGGTATTTAAAGTGAGTGTCTCGCCGGTGAAACCATTGTCATTGTATATTCCGTTATTGACATACTTCAGGTCGGGAGTTTTACTGTTGTCGCTGCCGTTGTTGAAAATAATCATAAGATTAACAGGCTTGGTATCCGGTGTAAAGCTGAACTTTTTCAAGTGTCGGCCATTGATATTTACATCAGTAAGAGGAGTACCTGGCCATGCACCCGCGTATTGGAAGTTATTGTTGCCGTCATCCCAAATATATGTATGGGTTTTGACCGAACCTTCGTAGTAAACGTTATATTCCCCTTCCACAACCGGATTATCGGGAGTCGGGTCGTCAGGAGTAGGGTCATCAGGGGTGGGGAGCGGCTCAATATTGCTCAGGTCGCGTATCTTGGCAATATCTGCCATAGCATATGTGATGATATCGATATCATCCTTCTCATGCGTTGTCGAGTTATCCTTACCGTATTCGCCTAAGGCATTATCCATCATGGAGGGGTCAAACGGACAACAGTCCAATGCAGATTCTCCGCGTGTCGCGCAGATGCGGGCTCCGATACCATTGGCCTCGAGCCATTCACGATTGATGCCGAGTGCTTTCAACGGTATCTGTATCTCGAAGAAAGTATCGTATGAGGTATCATGGTTTTTTAAACCGGCGATTGGTCCGGCAAGAAGGTTGTCGTATTTTTCAATATCGTAGATATCATTTACGACAGAAGGGTCAGACTTAATCTCTGTCGGAGTATACCACTCTGCGGTAGACCTGCATCTCCACAATTCTGAAAGATTGAATCCGTCAAGACGATTGTATGTGATGCCGAGACTTGAAAAGTTCCGGCAACCGGTTCCATAATTGGTCTCTCCTTTGCTATTGACGGGAGTAAACATAGCCGGCGTGCCTTGTCCCGGCTTGGCTGACATGAACAACAGATGGTCCACATGAGTCACAGCATAGTCGAAAGTCACTCCATGACCGGGAGAGTCATTCCAGATGGCGTTGCCATTTTCAAGCAGACCGCTCATACCCTGTTTGGAGGGGTCTACACTTAGTGCCAGAACCAGGGGTACATCTCCAATCTTGCCATAGTCAGTGAGCGGACCGTCACCCTCACGCGCCCATACGTCGCCGGTATTACACATCTGCCAAGCTATGTACAGATTGTTATCATCCCATGCGGCAAACATGGCATATATGTCGAGCACATTATTCTCATGTGAGCCTTTGTAAGCAGTCGCAACATTATTTGCGCCATTGGTGGCGATAACCATGTCCTCAGTCCAATCGCTGAAATTGTCATCTAACTTGATAGTAGCCCTTTTACCAACGGAGTTGTCGGGATTGGTAGAGAAATAGGCCCGATTCTCTACATCCGCAGCCGAAGCACTGATAATTGTCAGTAATAAGGTCGCGGAAACAGATAACTTAAGATTTCGCATTTGTAAGAATTTATTAATTTATTTATTTTATTGGTGTATTATATATGACTTATTATCCGGCTGAACAACAATAATAAGTCCCTCGTCATCGGGACTCGCAGGAGTTCCGTCCAAGTGATAATATTTAATATCGGAAGCATGTGACATAGTATTATCCGTTACGCTTTCAATACCACTGCTGCTACCTGCTCCTATGTACAGCTCTATCTTTGAGAATCCGAGTCCGTGACCCACAGTGGAAATACTGATATGTTCTACCGGTGAGCTGTCGTAATCATATATCAAATCCTGAGAGGGCACAGAGAAATCATCATCAGATGATATGTTGGACGGATGAGGAGTATATCGGAGTGGTTTGGTCGTACCGTTGACAGTCACATTTAAATCCTCTTTTGAAAATCTGTTTTGAGCATTTCTTATGATGACTCTGTTAAGGTAGACACCATGGTCCGAGATATATGAGGGTCTGAAAATTAAATCTATATCACCACCGCTTACTGCGTCGCCTAAGAGCCAATAGGGGAAATAGTCCATGCCATCAGCATCTTTCAAATCCTCCACGACGCTGAGATTGTATGTTATAGGTCCTTTTCCTGTAAAATCGGCAAAAATGCTTTTCAGGATGTCGTTGCTGTATTGGGGATGGGTATATAGAGATGATGGAGTCCGGGCATTATCAGATGTATTAAGGCCCGAGTTTTCATCAAATTCGACAGGAATAGTAAATGTCACATCAGGAATATCTGTCATTACATCTTCAGCATATGCCGGTGTACAGCATAGCAGTAAAGTTAATAAGGCTGAACATCCGCATTGAGCAATAGCTAAACATCGGGAAAGGTAATTACGAGTCATTGGAATCAGAAGCTTAAATTAATATAATTTTAGAGGCAAAATAATTTGCCGCTGAATATCATCACAAAAGTAATCAATTATCCAAAATAAATCAAAAATCTGTCCTCTTTTACTTTATAATGTAAGTTTTAACTCCCGGATTGTACACTTCTCTTATCTATTGTTTCTCACGGGTTGACTTTTTTGACTTTTTCTTCGGAAAGGGGAGATATTCCCAAAGAACAGAAATGACCTTGCGGGCATGATTTTGGTCGGTGTAATCGAGAATGTAGTGCTCTTTCGCACCCTCATACGGTTTACCGGTTTCGGAGTTGGCCATCAGCTCCTGAATACAGGGGAGTTGTTTGATATATAAAATGTTATCACATGCAGTGATGATGCACTTTTCATCAAGATAAATGACATAGTCACCCATCATCTTGCGAGAACGAACCTCACCTAAGGGAGAGAGTATTTCGCAAACATAGTCGATAAATTCTGATGAGCAGGCCATGATATATTGCTTAATTCCTTATTATATAGACTTGATACAATCGTAAAATTAAGAAAAATTTTTGAAAAATCTTGCAGTATTCCGGGAGAGTCAATTTTACGTTGAGCGGTCAGCCCTTTGCAGCCGGAAAAATAGACCAGGTGAGCAATCAAAAACCTGTCTCGCAAAATCATAATATCGTTAACCTCACTCGGCGAAAGCCGTTGACTCTCCGCCCTCAAAATAGGTTATCCTTCAATGGCAAAGCACCATATCCACCGTGTAGGCCGTACCTTTGAGGAAGCATACAATAATGCAGACCAGTTTCCGACACCTGCCAAACATCATATCAAGGCGTATGGGAATACCCCACCTCCCGGCTGAATAAGGAAAAATGAACGGTAAAATCCGTTACCTGCGACAGTTTGTGCCAACGAGAGCAGAGAGTCAAGCTCGCTTGACCTATGCCGAGTGCAGCCAAACTTGGGCGAAGCCAACATCGCTCGAAGCGAAAAGTCCAGATACAACAAGACCCCTCGGAGGTGTCCGAAGGGATGTAACGAGTTAGCGATTGAAGCCGTATGGCGGAGACCGAGGCTCCGTTCACGAAAGCGCG
>CAMWRB010000072.1 GCA_947176545.1 uncultured Porphyromonadaceae bacterium | reverse complement strand
CCGCTGCGGTAGTCATATCACTCTCTGCCCCCCTCCGGCCTTACGTCCACCCCCTTCGCGGTGCTACGCCTCTTCCCGGCGGCGTGCCCCCCGCCCCCCCGCGACTGTTGTCTCCGCGTGTGTCCTTTGTTCCCGTCACGTTGTGCCGGGCTAATCAGATGATGTCGCTCCGCGACAACCCGCGACGACCCGCGACGACCCGCGACAATCGTTTAATCGGGCCAACCGCTCCGCGACATCCCGGTGCTTGGTTTGCGCTGACAGGCCTCTTTTCGGGCGCTTTTAAATAAATATCGTGCTAACTTTTGCATAATAGAGGGATTTTTTTTATCTTTGCGTGCTCATAGTGTGCGCATACACCGCGTCAGCATATCCACCGCAGGCGCTTTGTAGCGTGGCTATCTGTCTGAACGTGAATATTAATAACAAGCAAACGCTATACATTACAAATGGCAACATTAGAGAAAATCAGAAGTAAATCAGGACTTCTTCTGGTAGTGATTTTCGCAGCGCTCCTTGCATTCATCCTGGGCGATGCAATCACTAACGGCCGCAATCTCTTTGGCAACCAGTCTACGGTGGCCAAAATCGGCAGTCAGAAAATAGACTACCTCGACTATCAGCGCAAGCGCGAGGAGCTGTCTCAGCAACTCGAAGAGGCACGCAAACAGAACCCTCAGCAGTATGCAAGCTTTGACGTGCAACGTCTACCGCAGATGGCTGTCAATCAGCTTATCTCAGAGATGTTGCTGCAGGATGGGGTCAAGAGCCTCGGTCTGCAGGCTTCACCCGAACAGCTGCGTCAGTTCCTTTTCAATAGCAACCCCTCTCCCGAAGTCATCACAATCGTGCGTCAGCTTCAGGGACTCGGTGTGAATATCACCTCTGTCGAACAGGCTCACGAGGTCATCTTCAACCCGAAGAACAGCGGTCTGTCACAGTCGCAGGTAGAGCCCCTTCAGGCTATGTGGCTTCAGGTCGAGAAGCAGGCCGCACAGCAGATTGTACAGCAGAACTATGTGCAGCTGCTCGCCGGAACCATTCAGGCCAACGACCTCGACAAGAAGGCTCTCTACAATGACTATATCGCAATGTCGAATGTTAGCGTGGCATATCGCCCCTACGGCAAAGTGGATGAGAAGAAATATCCCGTCACCGACGCTGAAATCAATAAGGCGTACGAGGAGGATAAGTATATGTTCCGCGTAGAGGAACCTACCAAGGAAATCTCTTTTGTCGCTGTCAATGTATCTCCCTCTGATGCTGACATGGCTGCCGCCAACAAGCTCGCTGTTCAGACTGCCGAGGCTCTGCGCGACACCGCCGGTCTGACCAAGGAACTGCGTAAGGAGGGTATCAACGTAGAGCGTCGTACGCTCAAGGCTGCCAACCTCCCCGGCGGAGCGGTCAAGGAGTTTGTCACCTCCGCACCCTACGACAGCGTGAGCGTGGTCAGCAACAATCTCCGCGGATTCACCGTAGTCAAGATGGGCAGACGCTATACCGACCTCGACAGCATCCAGCTCAACCTCGTGACCGTGGTCGGCAACGCCCTTCCCGCCAAGGTTATGGCTTCGCTCAACAGCGGTCTTCCGATGGACTCACTTGTTAAGAAATATTCCGCCGACAGCGTGATGGTGCAGTCAGAGCAGTGGCTCACTCTCTATAACGACAAAGGCCGTACCAACGAACTTCCCCAGGCTCAGCTCGATTCACTCAGAGCCGCTTCCGGCCGCTTCATCAAGCTGATGTCTACCGGCGACGGTGCTCTTCTGGCTCAGCTGGCCAAGACAGGTGCTCCCGTCGAGGTCTATGACTACGAGGTTGTGGAGTATGCTCTTCAGCCCTCAGCCAAGACTATCGAGGAGGCCCGCGAGAAGCTTGAGAAGTTCCTCGCTGACAACAAGACCGCAGCCGACTTCAGCAAGAACGCCGGTGCCGCAGGTTACAACCTCCAGAACTTCCAGCTCACTCAGAGCAGCGATGCTGTACCCCGTATGCCGGGTTACACAATGTATTATCCCGACTCACGTCAGGTGGTGCGCTGGGTGATGATTGACGGCAAGCCCGGTCAGGTGAGCCACGTATATCAGAGCAACGATATGCAGCAGCCGATGCTCTATGCAGCAGCTGTAAACAGCGCTTACGATGAGTTCGTACCTGTCACCAACACCGAGGTCAAGGATTATCTGACTGAGAAAATCCGCAACTCAAAAGCCGGTGACGAGATGCTCAAGCAGTATCAGCCCAAGGCCGGTTCAATCGCCTCTGTTGCTGCGGCAATGGGTGTTGAGCCCCGTCACATAGAGCAGTTCCGTTTCGGTCCGCGCAGCGGCGTCAATGCTCCGAAGGTCATCGGTATGATAGCCGGTGGCAAGGCCGACAAGAAAGTGGTGCTCGTCAAGGCTGACGACGGTGTATATGCCTACGTCATCAACGGCCGTCAGAATGAGAAGCTGGCTTACGATGCCGCTACATACGAGCAGCAGTACCGTCAGATGATTAACCCGCAGCTTGACGCAATGCTCCGCGGTGCGAAGAAGATTAAGAACAATGTCTATAAGTTTGAGGCCGGTGACTGATAACCGCCCGTGACCCCGACACGTAAATCAGAGTAGTGGCGGGTTCATGCTCAGGATATGGAGGATGTCGATTGTTGATGCAATCGACATCCTCTTTTTTGATAGTTACGCCTAAAATAGCTATCTTTGCAATATATGGATAAGACGCCTTTGATAGGAATGACCCTTGCCGAACTGCAGGATTTGGCTGTCAGCGAGGGTATGCCCCGTTTTACGGGCAAACAGTTGGCCGAATGGATTTATGGCAAGCGTGCAGCGGGCTTTGAGGATATGGTCAATATATCCAAGAAGAACAGGGCGCTGCTTGAGGAGAAATATACCGTGGGACGCTATGCTCCCTCTGACAGCGTGCGCTCGCAGGACGGGACGGTCAAATATCTCTTTGCCGTGGACAAGGGGCGTAAAGTCGAGTCGGTATATATCCCCGACAAGGAGAGAGCGACACTCTGTGTGTCGTCGCAGGCGGGCTGCAAGATGAATTGCTATTTCTGCGCGACCGGCAAATTGGGCTGGAAAGGTAATCTGACCGCCGCTGAAATCATCAACCAGATATTGACTGTCGATGCCGCCGGCCTGAAGGGTGACAACGGTCTGATGCCCCTGACCAACGTGGTATTTATGGGTATGGGTGAACCGCTGGACAACTTCAAGGCCGTCAAGCGTGTCATAGACATCCTGACCTCCCCGTGGGGCTTGGGGTGGAGTCCGAAAAGGATTACTGTCTCTACGGTGGGCAAGCTCCCGGAACTGAAGGAACTTCTGGAGCAGACTCAGGTCCATGTGGCCGTGTCGGTCCATACGGCCGACGCGCGCGAACGTGGTGCCATGATGCCGGCTCAGAAAGCGTTTCCACTGCAGAGCGTCATGCAGACATTGGCCGGGTTTGACTTCAGTCATCAACGCCGACTGTCGCTCGAATATATAATGTGGCGTGGAGTCAATGACGATATTGCTCATGCCAATCAGCTTATTAAACTGATTGGCAATCAGGAGTGCCGGGTCAATCTGATACGCTATCACGCCATCGAGGGTGTCGACCTCAAGCCCTGCAGCGAGGAGAGAATGATTATGTTCCGCAATGTCCTCAATCAGCATGGCATAACAGCTACCATACGCACGTCGAGGGGCGAGGATATAATGGCCGCGTGCGGTATGCTGGCCAACAAGACTCCCGGCAGAAAAGAATAATAAGCACCGGAACTCCCCGCGTAAATAATCTACTAAAAGGAATAAAATGATGGATAAAATAAAAGTAGCAATCACTCAGGGCGATACCAACGGCATAGGACTTGAGGTGGTGCTTAAGGCTATCAATGACGAACATATCACCGAACTTTTCACACCTGTAGTATTTGCCAATCATCATGCATTCAGACACGCTCTGGCAATGATTGGTGAAGAAAAACTCCCGTTGAACTATATCGATACACCCTCGGATGCGTTGGAGGGTCGCATAAATATAGTGAATGTCGGCAATTCACCCGTTACTCCGGTATATGGAGAGGGAACTCCCGTCAGCGGGACGGCCGCCGTCGAGTCGCTTGTGGCAGCATGCAACAGTCTGGATGACGAGGAGACTGATGTGCTCGTGACTGCACCGATTGACAAGGGTGCGGCTCAGGTGGACGGCTTCAATTTCGTAGGACATACCGAATTTCTGGAGGAGCGTTTCGGCGATGAGGAGCATCATGCCCGGATGCTGCTGTTCAACGACGAGTTGCGTGTGATGTTGCAGACCACACATCTCCCTATCTCGGGCATCGCGCAACATATCACGCGTGAATGGGTGCTCGACAGTATCCGTGTGCTCAACAAGACACTCGTCGAGAGTTTTGAAATCGAGCGGCCGCGTATAGCCGTGCTCTCGCTCAATCCGCATAACGGCGACCACGGACTGCTCGGCCGTGAAGAGATTGATGAAATCAGTCCGGCCATCGAGGAGGCGCGTGAGGAGGGGATTCTGGCGTTCGGTCCGTATGCTGCCGACGGATTCTTCGGCAGTGACAACCGGCGCGCGTTTGACGGCATCCTGGCTATGTATCATGACCAGGGACTGGCACCGTTCAAGGCTCTTGCCCGTCAGAGCGGTGTGAACTATACGGCCAATCTGTCGGTGGTGCGTACATCTCCTGACCATGGCACAGCCTTTGACATAGCTGGTCGCAACGAGGCTGACGGAACATCGATGCGCGAGGCTATCTACCGTGCCATCGACATCTACCGTGCCCGCCGCCGCTATGAGGAGATGTCGCTCAATCCCCTGAAGAAGTATAAGGAATCCAAATCGGACTCCGCCGGTGCGCAATAAATTGCACCTAACGGCATGGAATCGGAGCGGGCGCAATTAATTGCGCCCGTTACCATTTTCGGAAATAATATGTGATTGTGACCTCCGGTGTAGGGTTATACAGCAATGTCATCTCGCTGTGGGTCATGCGGAGCACCTGCAGGATGCTCTCACGCTTCAACTTGCTTTCGGCCAAGGGAGGCATCTTCGCTTCCGGAAAGTTGAGGAAGAGCGTGTCGTCGTCAAGGCGGAATATGCCGTAGCTCGTGTTAAATTCGTGGTCACCACGCTCCTGCTGCATCATTATCATATTGGACTGGAATGCCCAATACATATTACGTGTCGGGGTCGAGGCATCAGTGCCCTCGGCCTCGATGCGTATCAGGTGCCAGCGTCCGTACAGTTTGCCGTCGGGTCCGCCGGTGTGTGTGCAGGCGAGTGTGAGGACTGCTATTGTCAGGGAGAGGATATAGGGGAGGATTCGTTTCATTTCTTACGGGTATTGTTGAGTAATTTGCCTGTGTAGCTGACGGAGAGAAGCGCTCCGAAGCATGAGGGATAAAGGTCGCCTGCGTCGAAGCCTAACTCGGCATTCAGTTTCAGGCCGTCAATGCCGGGCCATGAATATGAGCCGCGCACCATCATGGATGTAGACTGCGCGGGATGCGGGCGCGGGTCGAGATTTGTTCCTTTAGACTGTTTCCAACTCAGCAGCATGCGCCAGTCGATACGCGAGATGCTCCCCTCGACACCGATATGAAAACCGCGTATGCAATTGTCGATGACCTTCAGGTAGCCGTCGCGATTATAGATGGTGGACTTGATGACGGGCGAACCTATGGAGAGTCCGTAGTTCATCCAGCTGTTGTATAGCAAGTTGTTATAATAATTATCGTTGCCGATGGGATTGTAGGGGATGTTTTCCGAGGGTTCGCGCATGAACGGTCCCGCCTGATTGGTAAAATCGAGGTATTCTATGACCGCTCCCTTAATCCACGTCTGATTGGCCGACTTGAATGCCAGTCCCCAGACACCGTCAAATCCGTTCTGCCATCCGATACCGGTGCCGTCCTCCCACGGTTTCATGACATAGAAGGATATTTCGTCGTTGTTGAAGAGGCGGTAACGGAAATTGACATCCCATGAGCCGAGGTGATTGCCCTTGAAGTTGAGCGCGTCGTTAATCTGCTCGCTGTCATTAAATTGTGTCTGGAAGAATGCGTCGATGAATGACCTGAAATTGACCTTCTCGCGTACCTCCTTGACCATCACACCCTTGCGGTATTCCTGATAGAGTCCGCCGAACTGAGCTGCATGCTGCATTCCGACGGTTGCGCTGAAACGCGCGTCGGGGTTGGAGCGGAGATAGAGGCGCTTGTAGTGATACCATACGCCGGTGGCCAGAAAGTTATTATAGTAGTTGTAATGGTCACGGTTCCATTTCGAGTCGGTAAACTTGCCGTAGGCTATATCACCGATAATCTGTACCCATCCCCGGGTGAGGGGTATATCGACGAAGTCATAGAAGCCGATACGTGCCTGCGGTATGGGGCG
>CAMWRB010000071.1 GCA_947176545.1 uncultured Porphyromonadaceae bacterium | reverse complement strand
GTTCTATACGCTGCTGGTTGTGCATATATCCGCCGGTGAAGTCAATGCCGGGGAGGTACGCGGCGAATGCGGCCTTACGGTCATATCCGGCTCCGCGCAAAGCTTCTTCAGCCATCCGGATAGTCTTATTGTTGCGCAACGCCAAATGCCGGCAGGAGTCGAGGGTGACGACCTGTGCGGAGACGACACTTGTACCGGCCGCTATACATAGTGAGAGCGGCACGATGGTGCGTATCAGTTTGGTTTGGTATCTCATTGATATAGTGGTTTCGTATATATAATACAATATAAACGTCTTATTTGTTTTGTTGCCAATCGGTTTTTTGAGCGTGAAATATAAAAGCCGCGGAGCTGTTCAGCTCCGCGGCTCTGAGATATACGGATGAGTTCACGGGTGTGTGAGTCTCATCACAAATGAATCGAACTTTCTTATTTAACCATCACCTTGGTGTAAGTCTCACCTGCCTTGACAATCACAACACCAGCGGGAGCGGGAACGCTCTGACGGTCGGCTGAGATACGTATTGAGCTGAGACGGCGTCCGTCAGCGTCAAAGAGTTCAACATTGTTGCCGTTGAGTCCGGTGATGATGACACAGTCGTTGCCACCTTCGATACGGACGTCAGCACCGAGCTGTTCAACGCTTGAGCCCTCGATACGTACCTCATTTGAGTAGGGTGAACTATATCTGATGCCGTCGATAACGACAACTGAACGTACCCAGTATGAAGAGTTGAGCGCATCGTTGAGGTCAGTGAATGTAAGGTCCTTGACACCGGTGGCAATCAGTTCAACCTTGCTGTTGTTGAGCTTGCGAGCCACATCGTATGAGTCAATCTCCCAGTTGTAGGAGTTGGCCGGTGTGAAGATTACGTCGTCAAGCATAGCGCCGAACTGACCGATGGAGCCGTAAACGAAGGCGAAGTATCTGACGTTGGTGAGCTCACCGGTCTGGCAGAATTCCCATGTCTCGCTGCCGGACTTGGTGAAGTTGCGCAGCTTGATGAATGAGCCGCACTTGATGGGATTGCCCATACCGTCATACTCGATATTGTCGAAGTCCACGTTGTTGTCGGTATATGATACCCACAATTCTACAGTCTCGGTGTACTGTGAGCTGAGAGTGTTATACCAGAACGATACGGTGGTACCGGGAACGATTTCGGGTGAGATGAGCCAGTCGAAGGCCTTGAGGGGCTGGTCGGTAGCCTCGTTGTAGCCGAGTGAACGGGCCAGGAGAGTGCGACGGCCCGAGTGCGGGCTGAGGCGCGGGTCTGCCATGGAGTTCATGACGTTTGCATCCCAAACGACCCAACCGCAGGGAGAGTCGTCACCATCGAATCTCATGCCGTCGATAGCGAACGGGTTACCCTTGTCACCGTCGAGGTTGGTCCACAGGCCGAGGTGCTCGTCGCTTGAGAAGGGAGGCATAACCTCAAAGCTGTCAGGCGAACCGTAAGATGTGTCAGGCTCAGACCATTTGAGGATTACATTCTGACCGTCACGGGCGACTGTGAGGTCGCTGACTACGGGAAGAGCATGGTCATTGACCACGAAGTCCATGGTGAGGACGTTGTTGTTCGGGTTCTGGTCAGACTCATCGGTAATTGTGACGCGTGCGGAGTGCTCCTTATATTGGAGATAGTCGACAGTGATGTCGAATGAAGCGGAATATTCGAATGTATCGCCGCTCATAGTGCGTCCAACCTCCTTGGTGTCGGAGGCGATTACCTTGCCGTCGCCGAGGATGTCGACAACGATGGTGGTCTTGGCGGGTTCGTCGCCGGAGTTGGCTATGACTACATCAAACTTGGCGGTCTCGCCGATAGTAGTCATAGTGGGTCCGTCGAGTGATATGACAGTGAAGTCATTGTCGATATCCTGAGTCAGTGAGTAGTTGTCGAACAATACATATCCGTCGCCGGGGATATCACCGCGGAGATTGACCTGTATCCAGGGTTGATTGATGTACTCAGCGGGGAGCGGAGTCTCGATGTCGAGCCACTGTTCGGTAGAGTGGGGAAGGTCGAGGGTTGCAATCTTCTTGTATTCCTGATTGTCGGCTGAGCGAGCCCAGAGCTCGACACTACCGCAGTTCTTGTAGTCCCAAACGCGGACACTGACCTTGGCAAACTTGATGTCCTCGGTGGTGACGCGGGGAGCGATGATTTCGTAGCGGGCGTTGCGCATTGAGCCGGTATTGATAGCCACGAGACCGCCGCCACGTGCGAAGGTCGGGTCACCGATACCGAGGCCGATGCCGCTGCTGACACTCTGGATGTCGGAAGCTGCAAATTCGCCTGACTCGTTGAATGACCACTTGGAATAAGAGAAGCCGGAGTTGTCCCACTCTTCGACCATAGGTGTCTGATAGGGAGTGCCGAGCGATTCGTATACGAACTGGCCGTTGACAGAGCTGCCGATTTCATTGCTTACAACGGGTCCTACATGGTGGAAACTCTGGACACCGGGATATGTGGTGTAGTGATATTCAAAGCCATTGACATCGGCCACCTTATTATAGTTGCCTGCTCCACCGGCTGAGAAAATCGCGTATTTGAGGTTGTTGAAGTTGATGTAGCCACCGTTCTGACCACCTTCGGGAGCTTCCCATGTGATGTTGAAGCCGAGATTGTCACGGTCGATGGTGTAGCGTACGTTAGTCGGGGGGAGGGGAGAGTCGAGACCTACGTATGTACGGTAGTATTCCATGGTGCTCTCACCGGCATCAGATTTGGATGACATATAGACATCGCACATTCCGTCACCGGAAGCGGGAACTGAAACAGAACCCTTCTGACCGGGTTTGAGAATGGCGTATGCCGAGCCGGCATCAGTGCGTGCAGTGACTGTGATGTCGGTATCTTCAGCAAGTTCCTTACCGGACAATGATAATGTCGGAGCTGTGAAGCTGACCTCGATGTCAAGCTGTCCGTCAGGGTCGGCGACGAGTTTGACATCAGTGGGAGCTGCGGGAGCGTTGGATGAAGCAGTGTCACACTTACGTACGTCGAAGTCATAAAGGAGTACGCCGCGGAACTGTGCGCCGGCGCCGGGATAGGTGTGAATACCGATGACATAGTCGCCGGCTTCGGGCACTGCGAATCTTACGGTGATATCGCTGATGGCGTATGTGTTGCGGTCAGTGTGTGAGTAGAGCTTGCGAGTCATGGACTGCGGGTCGGGATTTGTGCCGATATATATATCGAGGTTATCCTTGTGGCGGTCGTCCATAAATGCGTTGGCATACTTGACGGTAAACTCATAGAGGTCGTCCGCGTTCTCGAATGCGATAGCCGGGAGGAACAACCAGTCGTTGGGCATTTCAGTGTATCGTGCAGTGCGGATGGTGAAGCAGTTGAAGTCACCCCAGCCTGTGTAGAACTGGAACTCGTTATCGTCGCGGTCAGCATTATATGTCTCAAAGAGAGCCGCCTCCGAAGCATTGGCCGGTTCGCTGTGGAAGGGGAGGTCGAGAGCCACACCGACAGTTCTGGAGATAGGCAGGCTCGGCTCAGACTCCATATTGCGTGTCACAGCTGTGACAGTGATGGCTTTACGCTCCATCTTTTCGGGCTGGGCGAACTTGAAACGTGTGTCTTTGATTGGTGAGAGGTTGATTTTTTCACCACTGAAGTAGACGTTGTAAGTGATGTCGTCGGTGTCTACGTATCCATTGTGAGCACCGATGCCGTCAGGAGCGTTCCATGTCAGGATAGCGCCGTCGAGCTTCAGGTCTGTCGGCGGAAGAGTGCAGTCATAACCGGAATAGAATTTGACAGTGGCGCGCGGACTCTCAAAGTCACCAATTGAGGAGTATACTTCGAGGGTATGTTCGCCGGTTGAAGTAGTGACAGACTTGGTGTAGTCCGTATCCGGCTTGGCGGTGAATGAATCTATCTCTACGCCGTCGAGCAACACATGTACGGTGATGTCGGAATTGAGAGCGACACCGGCGAACGTTGTCGAGGGGGTGTGGATAGTGTATGTGCCTGTGAGGTCAGCCTTGTCAAAAGCGAGCACGGGGTCGGCCATAAGGTCGGGAGCGTCGTCAGAGGCGTATGAGTCGCGACACACTAACTGACAGATATATCCGAGGGGAGTGATATCGCCGATTTCATATGATTCGAAGCTCTCGTCCTCGATGCCGGCGAATACCATTCTCTGCTCGAATGAGTCGCGGTAAACGAAGTAGAAAGCATGGTCGCGCGGGCTGTAGCACAATGCGTTGGCCGACGAGTTCTCCGGGAACATATAGTATTCCAGGAAGCTGTCATACTCCTTGACGGGAATATAATCAAATACGTCGGAGTTTACGTCCATCTGCATCATTACACCGCCGTCGGTCAGACCATAGAGCATCTGGTCGTTGGGATTGTAAGCGAGACAGCTTACCGCATCTCCGGGTGTGCCGCCTACATCGGCGATAGCTCTGGGAGTCCACTTGGGCTGTTTGGGGTCGATGGCGACAAGTGTGCCATACTTACCGTTGCTGACGTCGATGCTGAGACCGTAGAAGATGTCATGAACGGGGTCGTATGTCATACCATAAAGGAATGCCATGAGTGAATTGTCAGTATTGTCGAACACGACGTCCGGGAGACGGTTGCCGGTTTCGACATCAAACGCTTTCCAGTATATGGTGATTTCATAGGTGACCATATCCTGTGAGTATGCCGGAATATAGAGGATACCCTTGCGCTCGGAACATGTCTCGAAATAGTAGTCGGAGCCGTTGCAGATATCGGCGTTGGTAATTTCCGGTGAGAGTCTCAGGTTGCTGAGATTCAGTTTGCCGTAGTAGCCGTTATCATAGCTCATGGATTGAGAATGGAAAGGCACAAGCGCATGGAAGTCACCGACAGGAGCGTCTGCCGATTTGAAAACTGGTTTGGGTCGGTTTGTGACCAGTTGTTTGGTGTTAAACGACGTAGGGGTACCGGTGATAGTGTTGTTGCTATCTTCGTAATGATTCGCAAAGGCTTTCTTGAAAAGCGCGACAGCCTTTTTGCTCATCCCCGAAGTCTTGACAACCGGACTTGGATTGGGTGTGCGCTGATGGTCGGCAGATGCTGCGACCGGGAGCGCCATCGCGAAGATAGCCACAAGGGCAGTCTTCACCATTTTGTTAAGTCGATTCATTTGGTTGATATTAGGATGAATATTATAAAAATGTTATTCTCATAACGGTCAATCGATGTCAGATGCGGCAACTATGCGCCGTATTAAAATGTGTTATTGGCACAAATTCGTTGCAATATAATAAAAATATGTAGAGAATGCAACGGTTATAACATTTATTGACTATAATTTTTGGTTTTTTTTGATAATTTAGGGATAGGGTGGTGATAGGTTACAAGTGATAGATGATAAGTAATAAATTATAAATAATAGAGGGGTAGGGATGCTAACGCTGTCCCCAGAGGAGCTTGTTGCGGAGTGTGGCGGCGAAGTCGGTGTCTGAGCGACGGAGTGTACGGATACTGAAGTCGGCACGACGGACTGTCAGGCTGGTGCCGACGGTCATTACAAATGAGCAACCGTCGAGGCTGACGCGGTAGTGCGTGGCCCGCGATGTAGTGACGGCGTGCAGCACAGAGTTGCTGCCGATGATGATAGGCCGCAGGGTGAGAGTGTGTGGTGCGATTGGGGCAATACTGAGAGCCTGAAGCGTAGGTTGAAGTATCGGTCCGCCGACAGCAAGATTATATCCTGTCGAGCCGGTCGGCGTGGATATAATAAGTCCGTCGGCCATGTAGTCGGCCAGCAGAAAGTCGTTGAGTGTGAGGTGTACACTTATCATCGACGATGTATCCTCCTTGAGGATTGCGACCTCGTTGAGGGCAAACGGGAGTATGTCGGCAGGTATATCCGGACTCTCGACTTGCAGGACGATGCGCTCCTCGATGATGCCGGTGTGATTGAGCAGCATATCAATGAGCGAGGGTGCCTCGTCGAGTGTATATCCGGCCAGAAATCCGAGGTGTCCGGTGTTAATGCCGAGTACGGGTATGCCACCTCGGCCAATCCATCGCGCAGTGCGCAGGAATGTGCCGTCACCCCCGATACTGACAGCGACGTGCGTGTGAGGAGGTGGTGTGTCTGTAATCCGGCATCGTTGCAGTATATCCGGTGTCATCGAAGCCATATAATCGGCAAAACGTCGCTCGATGTAAACGGAAATCCCGGCATCAAGCATGAGACGTATCATGTCGTTGATTTTGGGCAGATAATTGTCCTGATGTCTGTTGCCGCAGATTACGATGGTGGTTGCTCCGGATATTGGCATAAATATTTATGTTGTTGATTGGTCAGACGTTGAGAATGGCGTTGAGTGCGGCCAAACGCTCGGCGAAGACCGCGCTGTCGGGCGCAATATGTGTTCCGGCGTCGATGACCGGGTATCCGTGCCGCTCCAGATTCTGCATGACGTGTTCGGGCCGGAGTGTGCGTACGCGGAGTGTGACGCGCAGGTCTGCACGGTCGGTCGGACCGGATATAAGGTCTACCAGATGTTCGCCGGCATCTTCGACGGCATGGGCGATGGC
>CAMWRB010000070.1 GCA_947176545.1 uncultured Porphyromonadaceae bacterium | reverse complement strand
GTAGTTGAGTATCTGCGCGATTTTGGATGATTCCTCGACACCGAGACGTACAAATGCGCATATGCGCAACTCGGGCGTGAGGGATTTCTCAGTTTTGAGCGTAATCCGCTCTTCGGGACGCAGCAATTTATTGACATCCTCTATGAAATCGGGATAAATGTCAAGAAAAGCGGCATCAAACAACGTATCCAATTCCTGATGCAGGTCATCGGCAAACCGGCCTGTATTAATCATCTTGACAAGGTCGTCAGACTGTCCGGCGGAAATCTTGCGCGTGACGGTCTTCTGCAACAATTCGAGTCGGTTGGCGTAAGCTGAACTGAGTGAGATAAAGTGACCGATATAATTGTCCTGCAGACGAGATGTGCGGGCGAGTTTCTGCGAATCGCGGCGGCTGCGCTTGATTTGGCGCATCAACACCGTCACCAAGACACCGGAAATGATTAGCAGGAAGGTCACGAGGAGAAAATATATCATCAGTTCGTCGCGCGAAGCACTAATCTTCTCCCTGTATGCCTCATCGATTATTGGCAACAGTGATGCAATGGTGATGGTCCGTATACGCGCATTTCCTGATGTGGCATCCTCAAGCGCGCTGTTGATATACCGAAACGCCTCGTTGAGTTCTCCCTGTTCGTACATCCAGTAGGCAAGCGACGGGAGAGCCAGTCCGTCATTTATACATCCTCTGATGTCGGAGACCGCCGCCATCGCAAGATAGCGTGCATATTCGGTTTCCTGCCCTATATGTCCATATATGACGGCCATCTGGAAGGCAGCCATGCCGTAGAGGTTATCATTGACATTGAGCGTATAGAGGAGATTGTCGAGGAGCGGCTTGGCATCGGTATAATGACCGCGCGAGACGAGTTGTTCCGCCTGGAGGAAATGACGGTATGGAGAGTCAGCCGGGAGGTGAGCTTCCAGTGAGTCGTTGTATTGCAGATACTTCTCCGTATAACTGTTGTAGAATTTCTTTTCGGTCTCGACCATCGCTCTCATATAGCCGTAGAGTCGTCGGCCGGCCTCATAATACATGATTTTCTGATGCGGAGTGAGTGATTCCTTATCAATCCGCTCGAAGCGTTGCAGCGCGGGCGCGAAGATACCGGATGTGGCAAGCGCTTTGATATAAGCGATATTGCTCATATACGCCTGCTCATGCCAACCGTTTTGCTCCGCCAGGGTGAGCGCCTTCTCCGCATATACCATCGACGAGTCCGCGCGCACCGGGAGATATTCCCCGGCGATACGATTGAGCATTTCCCACCGCTTGCCGGAGTTTTCGGGTTGGGCATTAGCCTCGCGCTTGAGTGTGTCGAGGTGCAATTTCTTGTCGTGTTGATAGACCGAAGATGACTTTATCGTCTTGTTAAGGAGGCTGAGTTCCTCCTTGGGCATGGCAGCCTTCCGGTTGGTCCCGACCTGAGCATATGTTAATATCGGAAACAACAATAAGGCTACTGCCACCGCAAATGACTGAGAACGTTTCATTAAATGCAAAATTACAAAAAATTTACTAAATTTGCATCGTGAGTGACAGAGTGCATTCATTTCTTGTAAGACAGACTATAAGCAAGCAGCTATGACGCAAAGACGCATGATGTTGATTGTAAACCCGATAGCGGGGAGTGTGGCGCGACATGACGCCGCCGGCTTCGTGCGCCGTGAAGCGGAGGCCTTGGGCTATGATGTGACGGTATGCGAGACCACCCATGTCGGCCATGCCGTCGAGCTTGCCCGGCAGGCCGTAGCCGAAAATTATTATAGCGTGGTGGCATGCGGAGGTGACGGCACCGTCAATGAGGTGGCATGCGGAGTGTGCGGCAGCCGCGTTATAATGGGGATTATACCGCTCGGTTCGGGCAACGGACTGGCACGCCATTTAGGCATTCCGCTGACTGTCCCGGGAGCGATGAAAGTGATAGCCGAGGACCGGATACTCGAAGCGGATTACGGCGAGGCAAACGGCCGACCGTTCTTCTGCACGTTCGGCCTCGGTTTTGACGCAAATGTGACCGACAAATTCAATTCGCAGCAATTCACCGGCCGCGGGCTAATCAACTATCTGCGCGCCGTCTTCGAAGAAATCCTGTCATATAAATCAGAGCGCTACACGATAATAGCTGACGGTCGGGCCATGACGGAGGACGCCATGCTTGTGGCATGCTGTAATGCCTCGCAATACGGCAACAACGCCTTCATAGCCCCTCACGCGTCGCTGAAAGACGGGCTGCTCGATGTCACGATAGTACATAAGGGCAACCTGCTCAACACGATGCGTGCCGGTGTCGAGGTGCTTACCGGCCTTGTCGGGAGTTCGGGCACGGTCTCGACATTTCAGGCGCGCAATATACGTATCGAGCGCAAGAGCGAAGGCCCGGCTCACTATGACGGCGAACCGGCCACTTTGCCCGGAATTGTAGACATCACATGCCGTAATGCCGGATTAAGACTATATTCGACGGAGAAAAAACAGAAGCTAAAGGCAATGTTGGCTCCCGAGATACCGGTTCTCTCACCGTTCCTGCTGCTGATGCGCGACATCCGCTTCCGCATCTTCAACCTCTTCTCGTAAGTAGAGTTTCCACGATTTCCCGCAGATATGTGATACTATTGGCACGGCAGATAGTGAGCTCTAATAATTTTTTTTGTATATTTGTAAAATAATTATCCATACACACTTTTATACCCCGGCGTGTGATGACGAAATGGATATATATTCAAACTAAATATATACGATGCCATGTTGCATTGTGTACGTCTGAAAAGGTTTAACTAACAAATATTCAATGAAAAAGCATTTATTCTTCTTAATTCTTCTCCTGTTAGGCAGCATAGGTGTCAGGGCAGCGGGTCCGTCGGGCACATTGCCGGTCATCTATATCAACATTGACAATGGTGCGGAGGTAGTCACCAAGGAGCCATATCTCAATGCCGTGTACTGGCTTGACCCCAAGGGGACGGACGGTATAGAGGCCATAGGCTCGGAGGAAGCCCCTCTGAAGACCAAAATCAAAGGTCGCGGCAATTATACATTCACAGGTTTTGAAAAGAAACCGTACCGCCTGAAACTCGATAAGAAAGCCGCGCTCTGCGGACTGAAGTCGAGCAAACACTGGGGTCTGCTGGCTCATGCTAACGATAACCGGGGATTTCTGCGCAATGCAATCGGTTTCAAGGCTTCCGAACTGGTCGGTCTCCCCTGGACGCCGAAACAATATCCCGTCGAGTTAGTGGTAAACGGCACATACCGCGGCCTGTACTTCCTGACTCAAATCATACGCATAGACTCTGACCGTGTAAACATCACCAAGTGGGTCGAGGAGGATGAGAACGGTGTGGCTCTCGACAAATGGATAGAGGGTGGTACGCTGGTCGAACTCGACAATTATGAGGAGCCGGCCCAGATACAGTTCTACAATCCCGGTTCTCCGGAACCGCTGCGTTTCACATACGACAAGAGCGTGGACCCGGGTTTTGAGCCGGATGGCTACATCAATTGGCTGAAACAAAGCCTCGGCAAGGTCAATGACCTGATTCTCAACGGCAGCCGTACCTCCGACGAACTGTGGCAATATGTCGACATCGACGACCTGGCGCGTTTTATCACCGTTCAGGAGTTTATGGACAACTACGAGTCATTCCACGGCAGCTGCTACATCTTTCGCGAAAAGGGTGACAACGAGAAGTGGCATTTCTCGCCGGTATGGGACTTCGGCAGTGCATTCCAGCGCAACCACCCCGACCACTCATGCTTCCTGATGCAGAGCGGCAACATGCACTACAACCACTGGGTGAATGAGTTGCTCGAATTTCCAGCTCTTCGCGAAAAAATAGCCCAATACTGGGCAGTCCTGAAGGGAGAACGGTCAGCTATCGACACTTTCGCTGACAGCTATATCGCTCAGATAACAAGAGCCGCTGCCGCTGACCGTGAACGCTGGCCTCAGTACGGCAACGACAACCTCAACGGCAAGCTCAACGAGGTCAAGGGCTTTATGAACAACTCCTCAAACTACATGAACCGCAATTTCAGCGTACAACCGGTCGATGAGATTCCCTTCTATCTCTGCGGAAGCTTCAACGGCTGGACTTTAGCCGAAGATAGATATAAATTCACTCAGAACGGCAACGTATATACCTACGAGGTGTCCGAAGACATCGCGGTCGATGAGGAATACGGCTGGAAAATCAATAACGGCACATGGAAAATCAACTTCGGACCCGCCAACGGTGCAATCAAGCTTGACGAGGTGTATGAACTTGCATCCGACCGCCCCTTGAATTTCACGCTCGAACTCAAAGCCGGATACAAGCTGACATTCACATACAGCAAGGATGGCGTATCGACGTTGAAGGTAACAGCGGGCGACACGCCCACTCCCCCGACTCCTCCCACGCCTCCGACTCCGGAACTTGATATGGATTTCTATCTCAGCGGCGAATTTAACGGATGGGCACCCAGAGACCCGGCTTACAAATTTACATACGAGCCTGACCGGAACCGTTATGTACTCAATATTTCGGAAGCAATCCGTGGCAAAAAATGGAAAATCAAGGATGATACCGACAACTGGACGGTCAATTTCGGAGCAAACGGCAGTGTGGAACTCAAATATAACCAGCCGTATAACGGTGTGCCCGGTGGCACAAACTTCACCAATGACATCCCGGCATATTCAAGATTTGTGTTGGTCTATAATCCTGACAACAAATCCGGGGTATTCACTATCCAGACCGAATGGCCTACCGACGAATATGTCAAATCCGTAAGGTTTATCGACGCACATCCCGACCGCTGGGAGCAGGTATATGCCCAAGTCTGGAATGCAGATAATCCCGATGAGATGTTTACCGAACAATGGCCCGGCTCGCCGATGACCCGCTCGCTCACTCCGCAGACCTTGGCTGCCGATGCCGTTTCACCCAACGTGTGGACACTCGACGTAGACCCGCAGAAGTATGTGCGCAATATCAAGATGAAATTCTCCAACGGCAATGAGGGTGAGGACAACAACACTCCGGAGAAAGATTATGCCGACTCTTACACCCGCGAGGATATGGTGACTGTCATAGAGACAGCCGCCGACAATGACGGTTATAGCCTGACGACCGAGAACGGAGCTGTCATAATCCGTGCGGAGCGCCACTTCGCTATAACAATCTCCGACCTGAACGGCCGTTATGAGAATTACGAGATTATCCCGGGCATCACCGTCATAAATCTCGGTCACGGTATCTATATCGTAGACGGCAAGAAAATCTGTCTCTAACCGGCTTCCGTATAAACACCGATATCCGGTTTCGACAATAGATTATTAAGATATGGTGGCTGTGTCGTAATAAAGTTACGGCGCAGCCACTCTCTTTTAAGGGCTGAGATATACTTCCCACCGGCACGTTGTACCGGGTTAATCGGATGTTGTCGCTCCGCGACAAAGTCCACTGTTAATTTGAGACTAATTTGAGACAAATTTGAGA
The DNA here is from genome assembly GCA_947176545.1 of uncultured Porphyromonadaceae bacterium. Lineage (GTDB taxonomy): Bacteria > Bacteroidota > Bacteroidia > Bacteroidales > Muribaculaceae > Lepagella. The sequence continues at coordinate 1,235 of CAMWRB010000070.1, read as the reverse complement.
CACCCTCTTTGTATTTACATAATTTGTTGTACATTTGTCGACATGAAGATTATAGTGGCTTGTGATTCGTTCAAGGGTTCAGTGACCTCTGCCGAGGCCGGGGAGGCTGTGGCGCGCGGAGTACGCTGTGTAGCGCCTGAGGCTGAGGTTTCCGTCATTCAGATGGCTGACGGCGGAGAGGGGACGGCCCGAATACTGACCTCACTCTGCGACGGCACAATTCACCGCTGCGAAGTCCGTGATGCTATCGGCCGACCTGTGACAGCGGCATACGGCATCACCGGCAATAAGGCCATCATAGAGATGGCCGAAGCTGACGGACTGACTCTCATTCCCGCTGAACTGCGTAATCCGGCCGTAACCTCGACCTATGGCACGGGAGAGCTGATACTGGACGCAGTCCGACACGGGTGTAGGGAAGTTATCGTGTGTCTGGGCGGGAGCGCCACCAATGACGGAGGTGCCGGAATGCTTCAGGCTCTCGGCTGGAGGCTTCTCGATACCGACGGAAGAGAGATAGGCGCCGGTGGATATGAAGCCGGCCGGCTGGCAAGGATTGATGACAGCAATGTCAGCGCGGCTGTCAGACAACTGAAAGTCACCATCGCTTCTGATGTCACCGCTCCCCTATCGGGTCCCGGTGGTGCAAGCTATACGTTCGCTCCCCAAAAGGGGGCTTCTCCGGAAATGTTGCCACTGCTTGATAGCGCCCTGAGCCGGTATGCCGATGTTGTGACGCGATTTGCGGGAGAAGACTTCACAGAAGCTCCGGGTGCCGGAGCGGCCGGCGGACTCGGGTTCGCTCTGATGGCATTGATGAGAGGTGAGACTCTTGCCGGCGCCGAACTGGTGCTTGATATGGCTGGATTTGATGAAATGCTTCAGGAGGCCGACCTTGTCATCACCGGCGAGGGACGTCTCGACGCGCAGACTCTGATGGGGAAAGGACCCGTCGTAGTGCTCAATCGCGCCATGAGCCGTGACGTGCCTGTGGTTGCCATTGCCGGTGCTCTCGACTCATCGGACGCAACGCTTTTGAGGGAGGCGGGATTCAAGGATGTCTACGGAATATCAGACCCTGCGCTTCCCGCAGAAATTGCCATGAATCCGTCGACAACCATACGCAATATAGAAGCCACCGTGAGAGAAAAACTCCCGCAGTGGCTTGCATGATTTTTTAATATTGCTGTCCGATAAAACTTAAAGATGGCAAAAATATATGGCTCGAACACTGA